>DASWQQ010000098.1:0-2780 GCA_036403615.1 Candidatus Dormiibacterota bacterium
TCCCATTGGATGGAACGAGTCCTATCGGCCCGGCGAAAGCTTGAGCTTCTCCGCCATCCTGACCAACTCGGCCAGGGATCCCGCCTGCATCTTTCGCATCACCTGGCCGCGATGCACCTTGACGGTGATCTCGCTGGTCCCGAGCTCCGAGGCGACCTGCTTGTTCAACATTCCCGAGACGACCAGAACCATGACTTCACGCTCGCGTGCCGTCAGGTGGCCGTACCGCTCGTGCAAGCCCGCAAGCTCCTCCTGCCGTTGCCGCGCGACGCGGTCGACATCCAGCGCCTGCTGGATGGCATCCAAGAGGTCCTGGTCCCTGAAGGGCTTGGTGAGAAACTCCAGGGCGCCGGACTTCATGGCCTTGACCGTCATCGGGATGTCGCCATGACCGGTGATGAAGATGATGGGAAGGTGAAGGCCTGCCTTGGCCAACTGGTGCTGGACGTCGAGGCCGCTGACGCCAGGAAGCCTCACGTCCAGGACCAGGCAACTCGGACCGTTGGGTTGCTGACTACGGAGGAACTCGTGGGGACTCTCGAAGCACTCGCAGCGGAGCCCGACCGATCTCAACAGGCCCTGTATGGACACACGCACGTGGGGGTCGTCGTCGATGATGAATACGGTGGGCGCGTCCGCGGAGGTCATTGACCCGCCTCGACGCCGCTGGGCAGCGTGAAGAGGAAGGTTGCACCCCGCGCAGCGTTGGGCGCAGCCCACAATCGGCCGCCGTGCGATTCGATGATGGATCGGCTGATCGGAAGCCCCATGCCGGTTCCGTTCGGCTTGGTGGTGAAGAATGCATCGAAGATCTGCTCCGCCTGCCGCGCGGGCAAGCCCACGCCGGCGTCGCTGACCGAGATCAGCACGTCACCCGTCGGGGCTCGCTCCGACCGGATGGTCAACTCGCCCGACGCGCCGCCGCCCTTCATGGCATCGATGCCGTTGAGCATCAGGTTCATGAACACCTGCTGCAGTTGCACCCGATCCGCCTCGACCTTGGGAAGCCCCGCCGCAAGCTCGGCGCGGATCGGAACCGAGTATCGGGTCGCTTCGCCACGCAGCAGGACGATCATTTCTTGAATGACTTCGTTGACGTCCACCGACTCGCGTTGCGGGACACCCTTCTTGAACAGCAAGCGGATGCGGCTGATGATGTCCGCCGCGCGCGTTCCGTCTTTGACGATTCTCGAGGCGGCTTCGCGCGCCTCCTCGACATCCGGCTGGGGGCGCGCAAGCCAGCGCAGACAGGCATGGGCATTGGTGATCGCGGCAGCGATCGGCTGGTTGATTTCGTGCGCCAGCGAAGCAGTCAACTCTCCCATGGTGGTGACGCGGCTGATGTGGGCGAGATCCGCATGCGCCTGCCGCAATGCCTCGGACGCGCGCATGTGGTCGGTGAGGTCGCGGACGATCACGAGGGCCGCCTCCACGTGGTCCGAATCGGGCCGCAGAGGTGAATAGCTCAGGTCCACGTATCGCCGGCCGAGAGCGTCGGAAAACCACTCCGTCTTGTAGCTGACCTCTTCTCCCGCGAAACATCGATCGAGATTCGGCTTGACCCGCTCGAACGCCTCCATGCCCAGGACGTCGGCCACGTGCATGCCGACCACCCTTTCGGCGGGGATCCTCCATTCCCGTTCGAAGACCGGGTTGACCCGTCGATATCTGTAATCCCTTCCGACGATGGAGACGCGCTCGGGCAAGCTGTCGAAGACCTGCCCGGTCAGATATTCCGCCCGCTTGCGCTGGGTAATATCCATGAAGGTCACCAGCACGTTATCGAATCGACCCGGCGCCGGTGGGAACGTGATGGTGAACAGCACGGTCACCCTCTCGCCTTTCAAGGTCCGCAGGACGGTCTCGGCCTCGAACGACGCCCGGCCCTCCGCGATGGCGATCAGCACTCCCACGAAGATCCCGAGTGTCTCGGGCAGGAAGATGCTGCGCAGCGATACGAGAAGCTCGTCCTTGCTCTCCGCCGAGAACAACTTGACCGTCGCCTCGTTGACGTCGACGATCTTCACCATTGCGATGGCCCGCTCGACGAACTCCGGATGGGCGGCACAATAGAGACCGAAGTCGCGCACACCTCCGGCCTTCAGACGGTCGATCGCGTCCTTGACCTGGGAGAAGTCCTCCTCCCAGATCGACACGCCGGTGGATTGGAAGATGTAGCGATAGCGCTGCTCGCTCTCGCGCACTTCCGCCTCTGCCCGTTTCCGCTCGGTGATGTCCTGGAGGATGCCGAAGATCCGGGAGCCGGACTCGTCTCTTTTCACGTCGCCCTGGCTGTGGACGACGCGAACCTCGCCGTCCGGCCGCAGCACGCGGTACTCCACGTCGTACCGCGGGCCACCGCGCTCCGCCTCCGCCGTCCCCTGGACCATGCGCGGGCGATCTTCCGGATGGATGAGCGCCTGCAATCGACTGAAGTCCATCGTGTTTTCCCGCGGCGCGAGCCCGAAAATGCGGTAGGTCTCGTCCGACCAGGTGATGCGGTTCGTCTGGAGATCGCGCTCCCAGTAACCCACGTGCGCGATGCGCTGCGCCTCCCCCAGTCTAGCCTCGCTCTCCCGTAGGTTGCGAAACATCAGCAGCGAGGTCAGCGCATCGGCCATCCTTCGGCCGATCGCCTGGAACAGCCGCTCCTCCAGGGGTGTCCAGACCCGCGGGTACGAGCACTGGTGCAGCCCGAACATGTAGGGTCGATCTCCCTTCGGGTAGACCGCCATCGAAATCTGGGAACGGATGCTGAAGCGCCTCGACACCTCGGCGGG
>DASWQQ010000099.1:0-2818 GCA_036403615.1 Candidatus Dormiibacterota bacterium
CCCGAAGAGATACTCCGTATCTTCGAGCAGCACCTTGAAATGGCGCCTAAAAGCTAAGCAGTCGGTAGCCGGCGATGGCGACGTTGACCAGGCCGATAGCGATCAGGATCACAAAGAGGGGCCTTGAGCCTTCGCGCCGGACCGTCCAGGCCATACCCAGCAGCCAGATTGCGGCTGGGATCGTCTCCAGCGTCTGCCATAGACCCAGCACCACGGCACGGTAAAGGGTCGCAAACGCGGGCAGCAGGGCTTGCCTCTCCGCCGGCCCAGCCGTCAGGTAACCGTTGATCAATGGCGGCGCGGCGGTCGCCATCGAAACCGCCCCGATCGACCCGATGATCACCAGCCCCAGGCCCGCCGCCGCGAAAATGTCGACGTAGCGTGCGGCTGAGTACCGCCCTCGGAGGTAAAGAACGACCGGTGCGATGCTGAGGTAGCCGAACATGTCGATCAGGCTGCCCCAACGGATAAGGGAAGCGCCCGAGGCACCGGACGCCAGCAGTTTAGACGGGTCGACGCTGAGGCCTGAAGAGGAGCCTCCGGCCACGTAGTACAGGGTGCTGGCGAGCAATTCCAGGGTGATCGCCGCCACGGCAAATGCGATTGCGGCCTGGCGCGAGATGGGAGTCCGTCCCACGATGACTCAGTCTCCCACAGGGGAGAAGGTCAGGCGGCGTCGCTGCGGAGCGCGGTGCGAATCGGCCGAGCCGGGACGCTCGACGACATCGGAGGAAGCTTTCGCAGGCTGAAAATCATCTCGGAGCCGCCCACATAGTCGACGCTCTCGATCGCGAAGCCTTTCCCCTGGAGGTAGACGGAGAGGTTCTTCATGCTGTAGTGGGTGATGTGCTCGTCGGCGTAGCCCCCGGGCGAGACCCGGGCATAAACCCATTCCAGCGCCCGCCATTGCCAGCGGTCGTAGTCGGGCGTGCCCAGGATCAGCCGGCCGTCCGTCTTCAACACGCGGCTCAGCTCGTCGAAGGCCTTCTCCTCGGCCGGGATGTGCTCGATGACCTCAGAGCAGATCAGGCAGTCAAAACTGGCATCCGCGAAGGGAAGATCGAAGATCGAGCCGTGAATCAGCTGGTTGTTGAAGCGGCGGTCGAAACGAAGCTTGTGCAGTTGCACGTCCAGGCCGGTCATACCCGGAATCGAGCCCAGGATCCGGCTCGAACCGCAGCCGACATCGAGTATCTGCTCGAAGCCCTGCGCCAGGCGGGTGATCACTCGGTGCCGGCCCCGTTGCCAGTAGCGCTGCAGCGGGATCATGCTGTCGAATGCCCGCGAGTCGTAATCGGCAGAGGCGATTGAGTTGCGAAGGCGCCACATCGCCAGGAACGTGCGCAGGTATGAGAGGGCGAAATGGAACAGTCGGGCATGACTGCGGCCGGCCAGCCGCGCCTGGTACTTGAACGGCACCTCGTGCACGCGGTAACCGGCGGCCAGCGCCCGAATCAGGATCTCTTCGAGGATGTCGAAGTCGGTGGCGGTCAGGTCGCGTTCCCTGAGCGCCGAGCGCTTGTAGAGGCGGTACCCGCTGGACAGGTCCTGAACCGGGAGGGAGAGGCCTCGTCTGAAGGTCACATTCAGCGTTCGGCTCAGTAGCGAACGCCAGAGCGGCATCTCGGCGCCGCCCCCCTCGATGTAACGGGAGGCAATGACAACCTCGGCCTGCTCGCGCGCCGCCCAGAGGTCCGGGATCGCGGCCACATCGTGCGAGCCATCGGCATCGAGGGTGAGGACGTACTCACCGCGAGCCTGCTCGAAACCGGCGCGGTAGGCGCCGCCGAAGCCGGGCAGCTTCTGGCTGACCAGGCGTGCTCCATGCTTGCGTACGATCTCCTGGGTGCCGTCCGTCGAGCCGCCGTCGACGACGATCACCTCATGGCTGACAGCTAGCGCCGTCAGCGCGGCCTCAACGGCGGGAAGGACCTGCTCGAGGTTGGCGGCCTCGTTGAGGGCTGGGATGATGACACTGATTGCGCAGCCGGGCAGCGCCCGGGCATTGTTCGAGGGGATGATGAAGGACGGAATGCCGTCCACCAGCGGGTACTGGAGCGTGCAGGCGGGGCAGCGCAGCCCGCGCCCAGGCTCCGTTTGTAACGCACCGTGACATTTGGGGCAGGCGAGGCTAACCGCTTTCTGCATGCGCTATCGGTTGAACGCATGCGGCGGGTCGAGCTTGCCGTGAATGCCATGGGAGATCGCAGCTGAGCCGGCCGCGGATCGCGGCCATCGACGTCGGCACCGGCACCCAGGACATCCTCATCTTCGAGGCCGGCACGGTGATCGAAAACTCGGTGCAACTGGTCATGCCTTCGCCGACCGTCCTGCTGGCCGAGCGAGTCAAGCAGGCGACGGCTGATGGAGCCGATCTATTTCTCTTTGGCGTCACCATGGGAGGCGGTCCCGGACACTGGGCAATCGAAGCCCATCTGAAGGCGGGGCACCGGGTCTTTGCCACGCCCGACGCCGCCCGAACTTTCGACGATGACCTGACCCGGGTCGAGGCGATGGGCATCCGCCTGGTCGACGGACCGACCAATGATGCGGCCAACGCGCGCAAGCTCCAGCTCCGCGACTTCTACTTCGCCGAGTTGATGGATGCCCTGCGGACCTTCGGTGTCTCGACGGAATTCGATGCCATGGCCGTCGCCGTCTTCGATCACGGCGCCGCTCCGCCTGGCTACAGCGATCGTCGATTCCGGTTCGACTACCTGCGGGAGCAGGTCGAGCGGGGCACTGGCCTCGAAGGTTTCGGCTTCATGGCCGACGAGATCCCCGAGCGGATGACGCGCATGCAGGCCGTGGCGAAGTC
>DASWQQ010000100.1:0-2891 GCA_036403615.1 Candidatus Dormiibacterota bacterium
AGAAGCCAGCCGCCTGCGAGATTAAAGACCGCCGACGTGCCGCCGTATTGACCCGTGGGGGTCGCGCCCAGCACATCCCGGTACCAGGCAACAGAGCGATCGAATTCCCTGACAACCAGGATGTGGGTGATCGCCATTCCGTCGGCCGGGAAGCTTCCCGTCGCGCTCATTGGCGACCCCGCAGCAGCGAGACCCGGAACGGGCGCAACTCGCCGCGGGCGAAGCCACCGGCGATCGCCGGGTCCTCCTCCATGAGGCGCCGTGCGGCCGCCTCATCAGGCGCCTCGAAGATCGCGATCCCCGTGTTGATCTTGCCTAGCGTCGGTCCGACCAAGATGAGGGTTCCCTCGGCGTGCAGTCGTTTGAACCGTTCGAAGTGACGCCCCCAGGCCGCCTCCTCCTCCTCCGTCATGGTGGCCGCAAAGTTGTCCCGGGGTGTGTGGATGAAGTAGATCCATTCGGACATGGCGGTTACTCTTAGGGGCTCCTTATCAAACGCTCATAGAAGGCTAATCCGGGCCGTGTCTAATCGTAGAACCGCCAACATCTCAGAGGAGGCTTCCATGCTCGATCGTCCGCCCCAGCCAGCTCCCGAGCAGCCGCCGGTCGCCGCCGGCCGTTCGCCGCAAGAATACGCCGCCCGCGTGCCGGCCCCGATCGAGCAGATCCTGTTCGAGGTAAAGCGCCTGATCGTCGGCCAGGACCGCCTGCTGGAGCGCCTGCTGATCGCGCTTCTTTCCGGCGGCCACGTCCTGCTGGAGGGCGTCCCGGGTCTGGCCAAAACCGTCACCGTCAAGGCCTTCGCCCAGGTGATAGGAGGAACCCCCGGCCGGATCCAGTTCACACCAGACCTGGTCCCGGCAGACCTGGTCGGCACGCGGATCTACAACCCGTCGCGCGGTGAGTTCACGACCGAGCTCGGGCCGGTCTTCTGCAACCTGCTGCTCGCCGACGAGATCAACCGCGCCCCTGCCAAGGTTCAGTCGGCGCTGCTGGAAGCGATGCAGGAGCGGCAGGTCACGATCGGCAAGGACACGCACCCCCTTCCTGATCCATTCGTGGTCCTCGCCACCGAGAACCCGATCGAGACCGATGGCACCTATCCGTTGCCCGAGGCCCAACTCGACCGCTTCATGCTGAAGGTGCTGGTCGACTATCCCTCCTTCTCGGAAGAGGTGGTGATCGTGGAGCGCATCACCGGTCCGGCAATCGAGCTTCGTCGGGTCCTGACCCTGGAGCAGTTGCGGGAGATGCAGCAGAAGGTCGCGCAGATCTACGTCGACCCGGCAGTCCGTAAGTATGCCGCGACCCTGGCCTTTGCCAGCCGGCCCGGCAAGGTCAAGGGACTCGAGGACATGGCTCCCAACATTGCTTTCGGCGCCAGCCCGCGCGCCTCGATCAACATGATCAGCGCCGCCCGAGCCCTGGCATTCATGCGCGGCCGTCAGTACGTCCTGCCCCACGACGTCAGTGAGATCGCGCCCGAGGTGCTGCGTCACCGTATCGTGCTGACCTACGAAGGCATCGCGGCGGGTGTCACGACCGAGTCGATCGTCCGCAGGCTCTTGGACGCTTTTCCCGCACCCCGGATCGATCTTGGAGATCGGTTTGCTTCCTGATCCGCAGGTCGGACTCTCGGTCGGCGAGCTGCTACGGCGCTCCCGTTGGCCGGTGCTGCGGCGCCTCGGCCTGCATCCGGGCGGCGACGAGCGCTCGCGGCTTCGCGGCGCCGGCCTCGAATACAGCGACGTCCGCGAGTACCAGGCGGGCGACGACCCGCGCATGATCGAGTGGACCGTCACCGCCCGCTCAGACCGGCCATACGTGCGCGAGTCGTTCCCAGATCGCGGCCTGGATGCCTGGTTGCTCGTCGACGTGACGCGCTCGCTCGATTGGGGGACCGCCCGAGTTCTCAAACGCCAGCTCGCCGTGGAGGTCGCCGTGCTCACCGGCCAGCTGCTGAGTGGCCGCGGCAACCGCGTCGGCGCGCTGCTCTTTGGCCAGCGAGTCCATACGGTGATGCGACCGGCGGCAGGAAGGACAGCGCTCCTGCAGTTGATCAACCGGATCGAGCACGCCGGCGCCGCCGCGGGACCCGGTGACACCGACCTGGGCCAGGCGCTGATGGACGCCGGCAGGCTGATCAAGCGCCCCTCGCTCTTAATCCTGATCAGTGACTTCATGACTCCCGACGGCTGGCAGAAACCCCTGAGCTCGCTGGCCTTCCGCCACGAGGTCGTGTCCATCTGGATCACCGACCCCCGAGAGAAGTCGATCCCGGACATTGGCGTCGTTACTTTTGAAGATCCCGAGAGTGGCAGGCAGGTGCTCGTCGATACCACCAATGCCCGGCTGCGGGCCCGCTTCCAGGTGGCGGCGGAAAACGAGCACAAGCGAATCAAGGATGAGCTGATCAAGGCCCGCACCTCGGTCGCCGAGTTCAGTACCGAGACGGAGGTCGTTCCGCAACTGGTCCGATTCCTGAAACAACGGGAGGCACAGCGCGGCCACCGCATGGCGCCTGTGACCGCATGAGCTTCCAGTCACCGCTGCTGCTGCTTGCACTGCTGGCTATTCCCTTACTTGCCGGCTTCTACTGGAGCCAGCAGCAGAGGCGCCGCGCGTACGCCGTCCGCTTCACCAATTTGGCGCTGTTGAACCAGGTAATGGGAAAGGGCCCCGGCATCCGGCGCCACCTGCCCGCCGCCCTCTTCCTGCTCGGCATCGCCGGCTTGCTGTTGGCGATGGCGCGACCGCAGGCCACGCTCAAGGTCCCCAAGGACCAGACAAGCGTCATCCTCGTTGTCGACGTCTCCGGATCGATGGCGGCCAGTGATGTTCAGCCGACGCGCATGCAGGCAGCCGTCCAGGCCGGAAAGACACTGATCGAT
>DASWQQ010000101.1:0-2418 GCA_036403615.1 Candidatus Dormiibacterota bacterium
GGCACCAAGCTCTGGTGCACCTTCGCGGCAAGGTCGGAGCTGCTCATGGTCCTCTGCCGGACGGCCGAAGGTGGACACCGCGGCCTCTCCGTCTTCGTGATCGAAAAGCCGGCCTTTCGAGGGCACGATTTCGAGCACCGGCAGCCGCAGGGAGGCTCCCTGCAGGGGCGGGCAATCCCCACCCTGGGCTATCGCGGCATGCACACCTACGAACTTGCCTTCGATAACTATGTCGCGCCCCCGGATGCGCTGCTGGGCGGCGAAGAATGGTTGAACCGGGGCTTCTACCTCCAGATGGAGGGCTTCGCCGTGGGCCGCATCCAGACTGCGGGCCGAGCCGTCGGCCTGATGCAGGCGGCCCTCGAGGACACTCTCGGCTACTCCCGCCAGCGGCGCGCCTTCGGGCAGCTAATCGCCGAGTTTCAGCTGCCCCAGGCGATGTTGGGTTCCGCCATCGTCCACGTGAATGCTGCCCGGCAGCTCAGCTACCGGGCGGCGGCACTTCTCGACGCCGGCGGCGGGCAGATGGAGAGCTCCCTTGCCAAGCTCTACGCCTCACGTATGGCCGAGCTCGTCACTCGGGATGCCGTGCAGCTGCACGGCGCCATGGGATATGCGGAAGAGACGCCGGTGTCGCGCTATTTCGTCGACGCGCGCGTGCTCTCGATATTCGAGGGGACTGAGGAGGTCCTGGCCCTGCGGGTGATCGCCCGGAACCTGCTGGCCGAGACGCAGAAGCAGCAAGGAGCAGCGAACTCAGCAGAGCCCTGAGGCGTTTTCTTCATATGCCTGGGTCTGGCGGCGACCGCGTCATTGGTTCGGCCACGTTGAAGCCGGCTGCCGCCCGCAGGTCCCGAGAGGACCGGCCGGCGGTGCCTTCTTGGGCGTTTTGTTGTTGACATCCCGAACATTTGTTCGATAATGTCCGACCATGGGTGCTCCTCAACTCTCCCTGGTTCCAGGTCACTTTCATCAGGCCTGGGACGACGCCTTCACGGCGCTCGCGGAAGTCCGCCCCTCATCGATGCCCGGACGCTGGTGGGTTCGGGTGAACGGCGCCCTGGCCGCCAGCAAGCCGGTGGCCAGCGAGGAGGTGGAGACGGTGCTGGACTCGATGGGTTTCCACAGCCAGTCGTGGCGTTCGTGGCGGATCGAGTAGAGGTTCCACCTGACGACAGGTCGAGCCATGGGGTCCCCGAACGGGACCCCATCTGCTACTGGCTCGGCTGCGACCGGCCGGCCACCCACGAGGTTGATTGGCTCATCAACAGCGCACGTGTGTTCGGGCGATACTGCGGCGAGCACGCCGGCATGATCGCCGCCGCCGGCCAGGGCCCCGAGATCCGGATTACGACCACACGCTCCTGAGCTGAGCCGGCGAAGTACCGCCGGCCAGTGATCCTGGACGAGGGGCCGACCGTACTGGAGTCGTTGCGAGGGCGATGGACAGGGAACCGCGGTCGACCCGCCGAACCGGAATCACGGCCGGCCACCCGGCCCCACCCGGGACATTTCGCCTTGAGTAGGCAAAACACCCAGGGTCGGGATTGCTCTGGGTATATCACCACTATCATGATCCGTGCTATAGTCGAACTTGGATTTCCCAGGGTATAGGTGTCAAGTGCCGATCTTAATCGACCTAGCGGTGCTGGTTCTATTCCTCATCGGGCTGGTCATACTCCCACGTCTCGAACGCTGAGTAGCTAGGCCGGGGCCAAGCTCTCCGGGTTAAGGCCTTGTGAGGCCGAAATCGTCGAGCACCCTCTCGAAAGCGCCCGATCAGCTCCTGTGGCACCCTGGCACAGCGACTGGCTTGCGCTGGCTGCTGAATCGATGACTCCGCTTTAGATCCGCTCTAGGTTGCGGTGCGTCCATATAACGCGTCATAACACTCGAAATACAGCCTCAGAGCGTGGCGCAGGTGGGACCTGTGTGCGTCGGGGAAAGGAATCGATCATGAACGTTGAACGTACCTACGTTACGGCCGTCTCACCAGAAGAACTCGCGGAGGCTCTGGCGAATCATTTCCGTGCCAAGGACTATGACACCCAGACCTTTCGCACACCCGAGAACAGTACGGTTATGCAGGCGCGCAAGGAGAACCTCTGGCGCCAGGCGGTCGGGACCGCCTATGCCGTGACCGTCATCATCACGCCCGGGGAGGGCCAGCTCAGCGTCAAGCTGGGGGCCAACGAGTGGATCGATACCGCCGTAAGTGCCGGGATCGGACTGCTTGTGCTGCCACCAGTTTTGATCGGGACCATATGGGGCATCTGGAAAGAGCACTCCCTGGACGACGTGGTGTGGCGAATCGTCGACGAACGCGTCAACGCCGCCATGCCCGAGCCCTCGCCCGCAACCGGCGTGGCGACGTAAAGACGTAAGAAGCAGACTTCGGCAAGCATCCGGGGTGCGGGC
>DASWQQ010000102.1:0-7818 GCA_036403615.1 Candidatus Dormiibacterota bacterium
AGCAACTGGAGCGACGGGCGCAACGAGATCGAGGTGATGGCACGGGCGGCGATGGAGCGCGGATACAGCTACATGGCGCTTACCGACCACAGCCAATCCTTGACCATCGCCGGCGGCCTGACCCCGGAGCGCTTCAAGGCCCGCTCGGTGGAGATCGACCGGGTCAACTCGGCGCTTTCGGGCTTCCGGATCCTGGGCGGCGCAGAGGTCGACATCCTCCCCGACGGGACGCTCGACCTGCCGGGCGACTGCCTGGAATCGCTGGAGGTGGTGGTTGCCTCGGTACACACAGCCCTCGACCAACCCCGAGACGTCATCACGCGGCGGGTGATCGAGGCGATGCGCTCGCCACACGTGGACGTCATCGCCCATCCGACCAGCCGCCGCCTCGACCGGCGAGGCGAGACCAACCTGGACATCGAGGCCGTCATTGCCGAGGCGGTCCGCACCGGCACGGCGCTGGAGATCAACAGCAGCCCGATGCGCCTCGATCTCAACGATGGCTGGGCCCGTCGGGCGCGGGAGGCCGGGGTGATGCTCGCAATCGACACCGACGCTCATTACCCGGTCGAGTTCGATGCGGCCCGCTTCGGCTGCGCCATCGCGCGGCGGGCCGGCCTGACCCCGGAACGGGTCCTGAATACGCGCGACGCCGAAGGTGTGCTCAGCCACTGCCGGGCCAAGGGAGCAAGAGAGACCGCGCACTTCCGTTAATACTGACAGCGGCTCTATAATTAAGAGCCGAAGGAGAACCGGGGAATTGCTTCAGGAGCTCGTGATCAAGGTTCCGGCGCCCTTCGCCGGCAGCGTCGATGTCGGCTTCTCGACCCGTTATCCTGCCCAGCCCTCCCAGGCGCCTTTGAAAGACGTCCCCTTCATCATCGAGGGGCCGTCCGCCCCGATGCGTCTGCTCCAGACCCGGCTCCAGCTATTCCGGCAAAAGCGTTCACTGATCCCGGATGCCCCCGGCGAGGCCTACAGCTGGACCGATCTCATTCCCCTCAACGAGGAGTTGTTCATCCTCGCCTTCCGGGACGAGAGCCTCTTAGAGACCGACGACCCCGAAGCCGAACATCGTTACATCGTGAACCTGATTCGACCTCTCGTTTTTCCATTCCTCAAGGATTGCGTGCGGATCGGCGAGCTGGCCCTCAGGGAAAGCATCGAACTGGCCGTCTACCACGACTCGACGGTCCTGGCTGAACTCGAACTGCACCGAAACCAGATCATCGGCAAGAACGGTTCGATCCTGCTCGTCAACGACCTCCAGGCCGGCTGATTCCCGAGGACGCCAGGGGCGGGTGTTGACGGGGACAGGCATAAGTCCCCGCGCCTCACGTCGTCAAACGACGTTTGGGGTGCTGCTGGCCGGAATACTGGGCTCGGCGTTGCTGCTCCCCGGCCTGCTCACGGGTGGCAGCGTCGTGCTCCCCTGGTTTGTCCCCGTTTGCGATGTGGCGGCCGTGCTCTCGATGGCGACCACCGTGGTTCTCGGTAGCCTCGATGCCCAGTTGCGCGAGGACACGCGATCCCTGCCCATCGTTGTCATCGCGTCTGCGGCGAGCGTCCTGTGGGTGGGGCACGTGGTCACCTTCCCGGGCGTCTTCCCGGGGGTCACCTGGCCAGGCTTCAACGATATGACCTCATGGTCGTTCTTGATCATCTGCCTCTCGACTCCGGCCCTGCTTGCGGTCGCCCTGACCCGGCGGGGACGCCATACCTCGAACCCCATGCGATCGGTGCGCGGGGCCTGGTTCACCGGTATCGGGCTGGGAACCGCAGGCCTGGCAGCTGCCTATCTCCTCGCCATTTTGCCCCTTCAGTCCGTGGTCGGTGACCGCTTTCCCGCACTCACCTCGATCCTGGGCGCCGTGGCGCTGGCTCCCACCGCGGTCGCCATCCTTCTCTACCTGCAGGGCAATCGCGGTGACGAGAGGGTAGTGTCGGGCATCCTTGCGGCACTCGTACTGTGCGCTTTTGCCGCCACGGCGCTGATCTTCAACCGGGCCCGCTACACGCCCATCTGGTACTCGCTGCACCTGCTCGCCTTCTTCCCATTTCCCGCGCTCCTCTTCGGACAGCTATCCCTCTATGAGCGGTCGGTGCGCGCCGAACATGCCTCCGAGAGCCGAGCGCGGTCGACGGCACGGCGCCTGCAGGTCGGCGTCGACGTTGCCGGCGACCTGGCTTCGTCACTTGATCCAAAAGAGGTCATCCGGCGCCTGATCTTGCATGCGGTTGCGGCGGCGGGTGCCGAGCGAGGCAGCCTGTGCCAGGTGGAGGGGGGCGAGATCGTCATCGAGGACTCCTATGAGGCCAGCGGCCGGTCCGAGGTCGCGCGCGGGAGCCGCTGGCCGATTAGCAGCCAGCCAATACTCGAAGAGGCGGTCAGGAGCAAGCGCCCGGTTCAGGGCAGCACCATCGACCTGTCTTCATTTCCAACAGCGTTACAGGAAGGCCTCGCCGACCTTCGGCGGGTCGTCTCCGTTCCCCTGGTCATGGCAGGGGAGGTGGTGGGGGTCCTCGCCCTCAGTCGACGACGGGAAGACCCCTTCAGCGATGAAGAACTCGCTGTAGTCCAGGAGATCGCCGGCCTTGCCGTGCTGGCGGTTCGGAACGCCCGGCTATACGCCAGCGCGGAGGAGGCGAGCCGCTCCAAGAGCCTCTTTCTGAACATGGCGGCTCATGAACTGCGCACGCCTCTGACTGTGCTCTCCGGCTACATCTCGATGCTCATGGACGGAAGCCTGGGCCCACCGTCGGACGCGTGGCTCAAGATCATGTCCATGTTGCAGGCCAAAACCAGCGAACTGGGCAACCTGGTCAACGGCATCCTGGTCGCCGCCCGGCTCGAGGCGGGTAAGCTGGCGATTCGGCGGGAGCCCGTCGACCTGGGTAAGGCGGTCGAGGCTGGCGTCGAACGCCTGAGACCGTCGGCCGATCTAGCCCGGGCCACCCTCGAAGTGCAACTACCCCCAGATCCGGTCACGGTTGACGCAGATGCTGAGTCTCTTGCCCGTATTCTCGATAACCTCCTGAACAATGCCCTTGTCTATTCGGAGCAGGCTCCATGGATCCAGGTGACGGTGAGCCATGAGGGGGAGCGGGCCGATCTGACGGTTACCGATCACGGGGTTGGGATTCCCAGCGACATGCATGAGCGAATCTTCGAACGGCTGGTGCGCCTCGACCGTCCCAGCCTCGGCTTTCCGCCGGGGACCGGGCTTGGCCTCTTCATCAGCCGGACGCTGGCCGAGCAGATGGGTGGAAGTCTGCGGCTGGCCGAGAGTACACCCGGCCGTGGTAGCACCTTCGCAGTCAGTTTGCCACTGACAGCGGCCAGGCGGCCAGCAGGGGTCAGTGGGTCGGGGACACCGCAGGTGTCGGGCTTGAACCGGGAGAGCCACTTGGGCTAGCGCTAGAGCTCGAGCTCGAGCTCGGCGAGGTGCAGGGCGTAGCCGAGACGCTGGTAACCGCCGTTGCGGTGGCACTGCCGCTGGCCGAGAGACTGGCCGACGCGCTTGCGGTCGGTGAGGCGCTGGTCGCGGAGGAAACGGAGGGCGTCGGGCTGACGCAGAAGGAGACACTGGGCGCCGGCCCAAGGATTGTCTGGTTGACATTCGAGGCAGCGCTGCCACCGCCATTTAGCAGGAGAGTTGCCGGCACCACCAGGATGCCGAGGATCACGGTCGCCACAAAGGCCAGCGCGCCCCACTCATGGCGCCAGAACGGACCTGCCGAATTACGACTCAGGGCTCTTCGTCCGTCTCCGGCTGCGGCTTATTGCGTGTATTCAGGATGCGAACGAAGTCCTGAGCCCGCGCCAGCGCCTTCCAGCGCTCGGGAAAGAAGTCCTGCGCCACTACCTGCTTTCCGGGCAGCTGGAAGACGGTCACGCACCACTTGTTCAGCGTGTGCGAAACCTCGACCTCGAAATCGCCCTCGGTATTCAAATACCGGACGACCCGGTCCTCGTCGGATCTGCGCCTTCCTGATACTGCCATGTTTGGGCCTAAAAGTCGTGTTGCGACAGCCATAAATTCGGATCACTCATTATAGCTCCGGATCAAGGCCGAATACGAGGGCCTGAGGGGCCCCTTTGGCTACCTGCCCAGGCCGTCCAGCGTCCTCAAGTAGGCCAGGAGTTCCTCGCGCAAACCTGGCCGATCGAGCGCGTACGCGATCGAAGTTTTGAGAAAACCGCTGACCGTCCCGACGTCGAAGTAGGTCCCCTCAAATTCCAGCCCCAGTAGCTTTTCCTGCTGGGCCATGGTTCGCAGGGCATCCGTCAACTGTATTTCCCCGCCGACGCCCTCGTGGGTCGTCTCCAGGATGCCGAAGATGGAGGGCTTGAGCACGTACCGGCCGAGGATGGCAAGGTTTGACGGGGCCCGGGAGGGTTCGGGCTTTTCGACCATGTCGGTCACCTCGTGGACTCGTCCTTCATCGTTGACGACCTTGACGATTCCGTAGCGCGATACCTGGTCGGGCTCCACCCTCTGCAGCGCCAGGACGGAGCTTTCATGCGCCTGGTAGACGTCCATCATTTGCCGGATTGCCGGGGTCTGCGATTTGATGATGTCATCGGCAAGGAAGACGGCAAAAGGCTCGTTTCCGACCACGTCCTTGGCCATCAGCACGGCGTGACCGAGGCCAAGCGGTTCTTTCTGGTGTATGTAGGTGATGTCGACCAAATCTGAGATCTTGCGCACCACCTGGAGCTCGCGGGTCTTACCACGATCCTTCAGATAGTGCTCGAGCTCGAAGGAGATGTCGAAATGGTCGACGATGGCGCGTTTGTCGCGGCCCGTGACCACGATGATCTGGTCGATCCCCGAGGCCACCGCCTCCTCGACTCCGTACTGGATGATGGGCTTGTCCACCACCGGCAACATTTCCTTGGGCTGCGCCTTGGTCGCCGGCAGGAAGCGGGTCCCCAGGCCGGCGGCAGGAAAAACCGCCTTTCGAATCGGGCTCATTGGGACATCACTTTAGCGCCTGCCCGCTGCGCATGCCTCGGCCTCAGGCTTTCTTTTTGGGCTTGCGGTTGCGCAGGGCAAGCTGGATCTGTTTCACCCCGGCGTTGTCCAGCACCATTTTTGGCGGCCGTTGCTTGCGTTCCCGGGACCGTATTCGCGCCCGCTCCTTGGGAGAGAGATCTTCGTCCATGCCCTACCTGCGGTTATAACGCCTGTCGGTACGCCGAGCTTCGCTTAACGTAGGGCGGCGGTCGCCGGTTTGATCCCGCCTCGCTGGCGCCAGACGGCGAAGCCGAGCACGCCCAAAAGGAGGAGCGCCGTTCCGCCGACGACCGGGCCCCAACGGAGATCGAGATTGCCGAGACGCCGGTTCAATTCCACCTCCAGGCGGCCAAGCCCGACCTCCGGGGTGGGACGTGGCAGCCCTAGCGCGCTTGCGATCCGCCGTTCGAGGCGCGCCCGCCGCGCGGCAGCCACCGACATCCGGGGGAAACTATCGTTCAGATAGGAGACAATGCCGGCGGCCTCGGCCGAGGCTTCCACCGCCCGGCCCCGGCTGCGGCTGTCCGGAAAGACGATGCGATCGATGGCGCTGGCTAGAGCTTCCACGTCTTCTGGCCGTGGATTCATCGCTTACTCTCCGCTTCTGCCATGCGCCGCCGCAGACCATGGACGGCACGGAAGAGAAGCAGCTTCACCGCCCCCTCACTGCGACCCAGGATCACGCCGATCTCCCGGTTGCGCAGCCGTGCCTCGAATTTCAGCAGTATGGCGTCGCGCTGGTCCGGGGGAAGTCCCCGGACCGCCCGATGAAGCTGGTCCCCCTGCTCCCGCCGGAGCCAGAGCCGCTCGGGGTTGTCCTCGCTTGGCCCGGCGATAGGGTCCGGAAGCTCCACCCAGGCGGGGCGGCGCCGTTGCTTCGACATCAGGTTGGAAGCGACTTTGTAGAGCCATGCGGAATACGGAACACCTCGCCACTCAAAATTGTCAAGGCCCTCCAGCGCCCGCTGGAAGGTCTCGCTCGCCAGGTCCTCGGCCTCCTCGCGTCGGCCGGAGTGGTAATAGCAGAACGAGTAGATCTGATCGAAGTAACGGTCGTAGAGCGCCGTAAACGCCTTCCGATCGCGCTTTGCCGCCTCGATCAGCCGCTGCTCGTCCCGCAGCTCCGCCGCCGAACGCTCGTTCACGCCGGCCTATTCATATATGCACCGGATTCAAGGAAAGTTACGAGATGACGCCCAGTTCACGACCAGCCGACTCGAAAGCTTCAAGGGCACGATCGAGCTGAGCCTCCGTGTGGGCGCTCGTCACGATGGTTCGAATTCGCGCTCGACCCTCAGCCACAGTCGGGTAACCGATCCCCTGGGCGAAGACGCCGCGCTCAAATAGCCTGTCGGACAACTCGTTGGCAACCGCTCCCTTGCCAACTATTACCGGGGTGATCGGCGTTTCGCTCGGTCCCGTCTCGAATCCCAGGCGCTTGAGGCCCTGCTTGAAGCGGCCGGTGTTCTTCCAGAGGCGCTCGATCCGCTGCGGTTCCTCGAGCAAAACATCGAGTGCCGCGATGCATGCCGCCGCCACGCCGGGTGGGTGCGACGTACTGAAGAGAAAGGGGCGCGCGCGGTAGATCAGGAACTCACGCACCGAACTGGGCGAGGCGACGTACCCGCCCAGGACGCCGATCGCCTTTGAAAGTGTCCCGATCTGCAGATCGACGCGGCCGTCCAGCCCGAAATGGTTCACTGATCCACGGCCGTTCTGGCCGAGGACTCCGCTGGCATGAGCGTCGTCGACCATCACCAGGGCTCCATGAGCTTCAGCTCTTTCGACGATGGCCGGCAGCGGTGCGATATCGCCGTCCATGCTGAAGACGCCGTCCGTAACCACGAGCTTTACGCGTTTGTCCCGGTGTTTCTCGAGATGACGCTCGAGGTCATCGACGTCCCGGTGTTTGAAGATGGAGCGCTCGGCCTTGGAGAGCCGGATGCCGTCGATGATCGAGGCGTGGTTCAGCTCGTCGCTGATGATCACGTCCCCCTCCTTGACCAGGGCCTGGAGGACGCCCAGATTGGCGGTGAAGCCCGACTGAAAGACCAGCGACGCTTCCGTATGCTTGAACTGCGCCAGCCTGGCCTCCAGCTCCTCGTGGATAGCCATGGTTCCGGCGATCGTTCGTACCGCACCGGAGCCGGCCCCCCACTTCTCCGTCGCCGCAACCATGGCCGCCTTGAGCCGCGGGTGCGTTGTCAGGCCAAGGTAGTTGTTGGAGGAAAGATTCAGCACTGGCTTTCCATCCACCGTGATCTCGGTGTCCTGTGGCGTGGTGAGCACCCTCAGGGGTCGGAACAGGCCCTGGCGGCGCAGCTCTTCCATTTCCCGGGCGACGAACTCCGTTCTTTGCGTGATCATTCCGGCAACAGTACGACCTTCCCCGACCTGCCGCTCTTCATCTGGGCCATCGCCTCCTCGAAATCTGCAAGGGGGAAACGGTGCGTTATCAGCGGCGACACGTCGACCCGGCCCGAAGCCAGGTACGAGGAGGTCCGTTGCCAGGTATCCCAGATGCGCCGGCCGAAAATCCCATGGATCGTTATCCCCTTGGTCACCACCAGGTCGTTGAGGTCCAGTGTCACCGGGCGGTCGCCGATTCCGAGCAGGCTTATCCAACCACCACTGTGCAACGACTGGAGGCCCTGCTCGACCGCCATCGGGTGCCCCGAGATCTCGAGCACCACGTCGACGCCGGCGCCGGCATTCGCACGCTTGATCTGACTGACTGTCTCCGCTGAGGGTGCGAAAGTGGCGCTCGCGCCCATCCGCTCGGCCAGCTCTCTGCGGT
>DASWQQ010000103.1:0-18506 GCA_036403615.1 Candidatus Dormiibacterota bacterium
GGTGGTCGTTCCCCATTCCGTCCGAAGCGCCACCACTGTCATCTGTCCGTCAGAGGCAACGGCCGGCGCGGTTGGCCGCATCATGGGGGTTCCGAGTGAGCGGTGTCGCGTCATTCCTCATGGTGTCGAGGCCCAGTTCGCCCTGCCGGTCACCGAAGAGACCCGTGCTGAAACGCGGCAGCGATATGCTCTGCCCGAGCGCTACATCCTGCAGGTGGGGACCGTCCAACCGCGTAAGAACTACATCGCCACCCTGCGCGCCCTGGCGCGGATCCCCGCCGCCGAACGCATTCCCCTGCTGATCGCGGGCGGGTTGGGCTGGGGCTACGAGCCGGTCATCGAGGCCGTCGAGCGTTTCGGGCTCCGCTCCTGGGTTAGGTTTCTCGGCTATGTGGGTCCGGGCGAACTCCCGCAGCTGTACCAGTTGGCCAGGGTGGTTGCCTTCCCTTCGTATGACGAGGGCTTCGGTCTCCCGATTCTTGAAGCCTTCGCAGCCGGAGTACCGGTTGCCGCGTCAACGGCGGGCGCCATTCCGGAGGTCGCGGCTGATGCGGCGCTGCTCTCCCCGCCGGACGATGAGGTCACACTGGCAGAAAATCTACTCCGGCTGATTTCGGACGAGTCTCTGCGCGAGCGGCAGATCGAGGCCGGCCGTCTTCGGGCCGCCGGCTACACCTGGGCGGCCAGCGCCGCGGCCCACGCACGCGCTTACCGCGAGGCCGCTGCCGCCTGATGGCTCGGCTCGGGACGCGAGGCCGAGTCCAGCACCCGCCAGATCTGGCCGGCGGCTCGCTCCCAGGTGAATGTTGCGCTGTGGGCCTCGCCCGCGCCCACCAGGCGACGTTGGAGGGCCAGGTCGCGAGATAGCTCGATCAACGCCTGGCTCCAGGCGCTGGTGTCGTCCGGATCGAGCAGGATGCCCGCAGTTCCGACGATCTCAGGTAGCGCCCCGACGCTCGAGGCGATGACAGCAGTGCCGCAGCGCATCGCCTCCAGCGCCGGGAAGCCAAAGCCCTCGAAACGCGAGGGAAGGGTCAGGGCAAGGGCGCCGGAATAGAGCGCTGGCAGGTCCTCGGCAGGAACATAGGAAAGAACCCGAACCCCATCGTTTTCCGGGTGCGCCGTATGTCCCGGTCCGGCAAGCACTAGCGCGGCGTTGAGCCCTCGCCGCCTGGCGTCGGCAAAGGCCCGGGTGAGCATCCCGAGATTCTTCCGCGGGTGATTCCTGCCGAGGTAAAGGTAGTAGGGCTGCCGGAGCTGATAGCGGCTGAGCATTTCCAGGACCGCCGCGCGGGCGGCCGGCCTCAAGCGCGGGTCGACCCCGGAGTGGACGACCGCGATCCGCTCCTGCGGAACGTTGTAGTAACGCATCAGGTCGTCCGCGGTGCTGCGCGAAACCGCCACCAGGCGGCGCGCGTGGCGGGCCATGTAGCGCGTCATCAGTTCGAGGTAGCACCACGTTGTCGGGCGGTAGCTCGAACGCTCCCGCCTGTGTCCCAGGTCATGGATAACGACAACCCCGGGAATTCGCAGGCCGATGGGAAGCACATGGCTGGGTACGAAGACGACGTCTGGTGGGTCCCGGTGCAACGCCTGCCTGAAGCGCCAGTGGGTCCAGAGTCGCGGGAAGGGTATGCCACGCCATTCGACCCGGGGATCGAGCCACGCCGGCGGGTTGACGGCATTGGCATAAACCTGGAGGCGGCGCTCTTGCCGGGATGCGGCAAGTGCCTCGATCACCTGCCGGGCATAGACCTCGGTACCTGATGGTTGCGGCCGGAGCGCCGGGCTGGCATCGACGGCGGCAATCAATTCGTTGCCGAAGGAATCGAGCGGTACCGAGACCCTTTGCTAGTATCCGCGACGTGCCAGGCCAGGACCCGATGCCGGAAGGCATCGTCGTCGACCTTTTGTTCGCCGCCCGGCCGTTCACGGGTCTCGACCACCATGCGCTTCATATCCTTCGAGGTTTGCACCAGGTGGGGGTCTCGGTGGACGTCCTGGCGGCACGAAATGAGGTAGACGCCATGGGAGATGCCCTCGACGGCCATCGGGTCATCGTCTTCCCTCCGGTACCGCGAGGGTTGCGGCTTGGACGCGAGCAGTGGTCGATCCCCTGGAGGTTCGGTGCCCAACCGCGCTCGGTGCGCCTGCTTCATTCGGTCGCCGGCGTGGCACCGGTTTTGAGCGGCATCCCGCTCGTACTCACCGTGCCGGACCTGACTTACCAGATGCATCCGGGGTCAATGCACCCGCGAGCCCGCTGGTATTTCGGCGCCCTGGGACCGCGCAGCATACGCCGGGCGCGGCACCTGATCGTCTCCTCGACAGCCATCCGGGAGCAGGTCATCGACCTGTACCATATCGCGCCCGATCGAGTCAGCGCCGTCCCGCTGTGCGCCGACGCCATCTTCAGGCCGCGCCCACAGGATGAAGTTGCCGCCATGCGCAAGCGCCTCGGACTCCCGGAACGCTACGTGCTTTATGTCGGCACCATCGACCCTCGCAAAGACCTGGCTCGTTTGCGCGCCGCCTACGAGATGTTGCCTCCGGACCTGGCGGACGACTCGGCGTTGGTTTTTGCCGGCCGCACCAATCGGGGTGCGGAGCGCCTGGCGCGCGACCTGCGCCGTCCCGGGCGTAGAGGTCACGTCATCAGCCTGGGATATGCCCCGAGGGAAACACTACCAGCGCTCTACAGCGGTGCGGCTCTCTTCGTTTACCCGTCACGCTACGAGGGCTTTGGTCTCCCCGTGCTCGAGGCGATGTCCTGTGGCACCCCGGTCGTCGTCTCCGGCGCTCCGGCGCTCGCCGAACTCGTCGGTGACTCCGGCCAGGTGCTGAAAACGGAGAGCACCGAGGAACTCACCCAGGCGATCGAGCGAATGCTCCGCTTCGATAGCGAACGCCTCCGCCTCGGGGAGGCCGGACTCAAGCGCTCCGGAGGCTACAGTGTCGGCCGCATAGGCCGTGAAACCGTGGAGGTATATCGCCGGGCGATGGCGGCGTGAGCCGTATCGAGCTCCTCGGTATCCCGATCGACACGCTCGACCAGCGGCAGGCGGTGGATTGGGTGGCCGCGGCGCTCGCAGAAGACCGGCCGCGCCTCGTGGTCAGCGTCAACCCTGAACGGATGATGCAGGCGCTGCGCGACCCGGCGCTGGCCTCGGTTCTGCGTTCGGCCGACCTCAGTCTGGCGGATGGCGCTGGAGTACTCTGGGCGGCCCACCGCCAGCGCAGGCCGCTGCCCGCCCGGGTCCCCGGGGTGGATTTTCTCCGAGCCCTCGCAGCCCGGGGCGCGGAAGAGGGCTGGCGTTTCTTTTTTCTTGGAGGCGAGCCCGGGGTGGCGGAGTCCGCCGGTGCGGCATTGCGTGCCGCCTACCCTGGATTCAAGCTGGTCGGAACCTTCGGGGGATCCCCTGAGGCGGGAGATGACCAGGCCAGTGTCGCCGCCGTGCGCGGCAGCGGGGCTCAACTCGTCTTCGTTGCCTATGGCGGTGGTGGAGAAGAGGCATGGCTTTCCCGCAACCTTGCCGCCAGCGGGGCGGTCGTCGGCATGGGTGTGGGCGGAGCATTCGACTTCATCTCGGGACGCGTTCAGCGCGCGCCGGCCTTCATGCGCGAGCACGGACTCGAGTGGCTGCACCGGCTGAGCCGCCAACCATGGCGCTGGCGGCGGATGCTTGCCCTGCCTCGCTTCGTGATGCGCGTCCTGCTCGACGAGCGAAGCTGATTTCACTCATAGTCCTCGGCCGAGGGTGCAGTCACTGGTCACGCCGGTCGGATGAAGGAAGATCGCGTCCTCGGCGTTATAGGGCGGAGAGCCATTCATCAGCAAGGAGGGCCGCCCCCGTGCCCCATCCCAGGGACTCGTTCCGGCTGATCGAGGCCTTCGAAGCATAATGCCGGTCCTGATCTCCTCAACCAGGGGCCTGCTGAGCCGCCTGACCAGCCGGGTTGTGCTCCTCGCCCTCCTCTTTACAGCACTCTTCAGCCTGGCCGCCGTCCCCCCGCTCGATCCGGATCTCTGGTGGCACCTTGCCAACGGCCGGCTGATGCTGACCATCGGGGGCTGGCCGCACGCCGATGTTTTCTCCTTCAGCGCAGCCGGTCACCCCTGGATCGTTCACGAGTGGCTTGCCGACCTCGGCATGTTTGCGGCCTACCGTGCCGGCGGGCTGCCACTGCTGGTCGGCATCTTCGCCCTGGTCGTGGTGCTGGGTGCGATATGTCTCTACGCGTTGCTGCGCTCCAGCGGCCTTCACCCCACCGCCGCGGTCGTCCTGACCCTGTTAGGTGCCCTGGCCGGTTCGACCGCCTGGGGAGCCCGGCCGCAGCTAATCAACCTGCTATTTGCCGGGCTACTCGTCGTGGGACTGCAGCGTTTTCGCCAGGGCCGGCTCAATGCCTGGTACCTGGCGCCGTTCCTCTGGCTCTGGGCCAATCTTCATTCCGGCTTTCTCGTGGGGATTATCATCAGCGGTCTGTTTCTCGCCGGTGAGCTCTGCGACTCGCGGAAAGCCGGGGAAGGGACGCCGCGCCGCAGGCTCCAACAGCTCGCGCTGGCAATCGCAGCCGGGTCAGCGCTTTCGCTGGTCAATCCCTACGGGCTGGACACCGTACTCTTTCCCCTGGGAACTCTGACGTCGCCGCTGATCCAGGCCAACATCCAGGAATGGGCGTCGCCCGACTTCCACTCGATGCCCGGCCTGCTCTTCGAGGCAATCATCTTCATCATGCTGCTGGGGGTAGCAACCGGGAGGGTGCGGGCGCGCACCAGCGAGTGGCTGCTTGCCGCCGCGCTGCTCTACCTGGGGCTGGCCTCTCAACGGCACGTCCCGCTCTTCCTGATCGGCTCGGCGCCTCTCGTCGGACGTTGTGCCCAGGCGTTGCTGGATGCGGCTGGCTCCTTCTTTGCCGCACGCACCCAGCGGCCCGCGGCGGCGGCCGCCCTGCGTGCTGCTCCGGCGCCTTTCAGTCCTGTCAACCGGTTGGCGCTGGGCGCAGTCAACCTGGTGCTCCTGGTTGTTGTAGGCGCGGGAATGATCGCCTACCGCGCGGTCCCCAACCTCCAGCCGGCGGCCGAGTCGGCAGCGATAGCGGACGCCGAGCCGGTGCAGGCGGTCGACAGCCTGTTGGCGTTGGCCCGGCCAATCCGGCTTTTCAACTACTACGACTACGGGGGCTACGCGCTCTGGCGTCTCTTCCCGGGCGGAGGCCGAGTCTTCATCGATGGCCGGGTCGAGGTCTACGGGGCTGAGATCTTCAGCCGATACCTTGCCGTGAGCTACCTTAACGGCAGCTGGCCGGAGGTGCTGAGCCGGTATCAGCCGGACGCGATCATGATGCCGACCAACCATCCATTGGTGACGCTTCTCAGTAAGGACCCGGGCTGGCAGTTGCTCGAGCGCGATCGGGTTGCCACGGTCTTCACCCGTGTAGGCTCCACCCCATGACCTCCAGGAACGCGGTTGAGATCAGTGCCGTTCTACCCGCCTTCAACGAGGAAGAGAACCTGGAACGCGTCGTGGCGCGCACGGCGCAGGCGTTGACACCCAGGACCACTGCTTTCGAGATCATCGTGGTGGACGACGGCAGCCAGGACGGCTCGGCCGCGCTGCTCGACCGTCTCAAGGTCAGATACCCTGGCCTCCGTGTAATCCGGCACCCGCAGAACCGCGGCTACGGCGCCGCCGTCCGCTCGGGCTTCGCTGCGGCCCGGATGCCGTGGATATTCATGATGGACGCCGACAACCAATTCGATCCGAGCGACATCGAGTTGCTTCTCCGCCACATTCCAGTGGCGGATATAGTCACCGGCTACCGCAAGCAGCGGCAGGACCCCTTGCCACGGCGGCTGAATGCCTGGGCCTTCTTTTCCCTGGTGCGCCTTCTCTTCGGTCGCCAGGTGCGGGATGTCAACTGTGCTTTCAAGCTGCTAAAACGGGATATCTTGACGCGGATGGATCTTCGTTCCAACGGGGCGCTGATCAACACCGAGGTCTTCGTGCTGGCACGGCGCCAGCAGGCGCGGATCGTCGAGGTTCCCGTCAATCACTACCCTCGTACCTCCGGCAGGCAGACTGGGGCTGACCCGCGCGTCGTCCTGCGGGCTTTTCGCGAACTGCTTGCCTTTCGAGCCGACATC
Organism: Candidatus Dormiibacterota bacterium; assembly: GCA_036403615.1. Taxonomy (GTDB): domain Bacteria; phylum Chloroflexota; class Dormibacteria; order CF-121; family CF-121; genus JALYYC01. The sequence continues at coordinate 6,149 of DASWQQ010000103.1, forward strand.
GGGAAGGCGGCATGACCCCCGAGATTTCCATCATCATCCCCGCGTTCGACGAGGCCCAGCGTATTCCGGCGAGCCTCGACCGGATCGAGCACTTCATCAGCAGCCAGCGTCTCAAGGCCGAGGTCATCGTGGTCGACGACGGCAGCCGTGACAACACCGCCGAGGTGGTAAAGCTGCGGAGCGCGCGATGGCCGATGCTACGCCTTGTCCTTGCCGGCCATCATGGCAAGGGGGCGGCGGTTCGGCTTGGAATGGCTGCGGCCGAAGGCCGTTACCGTATTTTCAGCGACGCTGATTTAAGCGTCCCGATCGAGGACCTGGATAAGCTGCTCAAGCCGCTTCGCGAAGGGGCAGGCGTCGCGATAGCCTCCAGGGCCCTGAAGGATTCAGAGATCGAGCTGCATCAGCCCTGGTACCGGGAAACGATGGGCAAAGTATTCAACCGACTGGTTCGCATCTTCGTGCTCGGCGGAGTGCACGACACGCAGTGCGGCTTCAAGGCCTTCACCGCAGAGGTCGCTGAGAGGGTCTTTCCTCCACTTCAGACGCATGGCTTCGGCTTCGACGTCGAGGTCCTCTACCGGGCCCAGCAGGCAGGCTACCGGATCGTTGAGGTCCCAACGCGCTGGGTGAACAATCCCCAGAGTCGCGTACACCCGATCCGGCACTCCCTGGCGATGTTCATCGAGTTGCTGGCGATCCCTGGAAGGGTGCGGCGCCATCGGACGATGGACATCGACCGGAAGGGGCAACACCGGGCCTCAGCCTGACAAGTTCGTAAGGACCGATCTCAATGCGGCTGGTAGCGCGCCCGGCGATCCATCGATCAAGGTAGCTTGATCCCGGCAAGGCGCTCAGGTTCCATGGCTCCGGCGCTGCATTCGGGCCGAGTACCGCGAGCGTCACGCCTGAGCGTTCCAGCTGGCAGGCGATCGTCCGCTCCATCAGGTCGGTGTTCGTGAAGCCGGGGAGCGCTTCGTCATAGACGGTTCCAGGGAAGTGTCCGCTGAGAAAGTAAAGGCTGTTGTCGTCGAAGACGACCAGGTCATTGCGCTTCAGCCCGACCCAGATCGGCTGCCCCTGTGGCGTAGCGGCCTCGATCCGAGCGATGAGCTCGGCCAGCTGTTCAGCCGGCATCCACGCGCGTTCACCGGCGATCCCGGCCCGAGGAACGCCAGCGGAAGTACTCGGATGGGCCAGGTCACGAAATGTAAGGCCCCCGGCGGCGAGACAGCAGAGGAGAAGACCGGCAAGTCCGGCGCCCGCCTCGAGTCGAGGCGAGGCCGACGGCCGGCTGGCGGCTCGTCGCTGCAGCAGCAAGGCGAGCAAGACCCCGGTTACGGGCCAGGCTGCCATTGCGTGGATACCGTCAGCCCGGGTGAAAACCCAGGCGAAGGCAAGCATCCCGGCGACCAGCAAGGTGCCGATGCGGGCCAGTTCGTGGGCGTCTTCCCGCTGTCGAAAGGCGCGCAGCGCGCCAAGCATCCAGACCAGCACAAATGCCGCGCCCAGGATCGCGACCACCGGCCCCTCGTGTCCCTGCCCGATGGGAATTCTGCGGCTTCGGGCGTAGATGGTGATGGCGTGGACAACGATGTCGAGCCAGATCGGTTGGAGGCCGGCAAGCACTGCCATCGAGGCCCACAGCGCGCTCGAGGTCGCAACCGCCGTAAGCAGGTAGAGAAGCCCGGGCCTCCGGCTGAAACTTCGGGGGTGTAGCGCCAGGACAAGGTATCCGACCCCCAGGCCGCCCCCCAGGGCAAGCGCAAACTCCGGTCGGCAGGATGCGATCAGCCCCACCATCAAGCCGCAGAGGGCGGGCCATCTCGCGCCAGGCCTGTCAAGGCCGGCCATGAAGGTAAGAAGTGCGGCCAGCCCCAGCAGGATGGCGAGGAAGGGCGTGTTGAAAGTGGCGAGTGAGAGAGGGGCCACGCTGATCAGGCCGGTCATCAGCAGCCGGATCGGCCAGCGCAGCCCCAGCCCTCGCATCAATGCATAGGCCGTCGCCGCGATGAGAACCATAACCGCGGCGCCGAGGGCGCGGGCCACCTCGACATTGACGGCAATCAGCTTGAAGGCTGCCGCGAGGATATATGTGTCGAGTGGGCCGTAAGTGTTCCAGAAATCGCGGTAGGGCACGCGCCCGGCCGCCGCCATCGCACCCTTCGTGAGGGTGACGCCCTCGTCGAAACGATCCAGCGGCGCGATCAGATAGTGCGCGGTGGCGAGCGCGAAAAAGAGGCCTATCAATAGCGCACCGATGATCAGCGTCGGCGAGGCTCGCGGGCCCGCAGCCGGCCTGGGCTGGACTTCCAACGGCCGAGCGAGCGCCACCTAGTTGGGCACCATTCGGTAGATGGAGACGGCCCCCTGCTGATAGACGCGGTGCAGGTAGCGGTGGGCAGGCGGATCGAAGGTGCTAGCGCGGCTCTCGTCGGGGCCCCAGTAAAGGAGGGTCAAGCGGTTCTCAGCGAAGAACGAGCGAAGCTCCGAATCGGAAACGGCCGGTTGCAGGATTCGGTTGACCTTGCCGATCTTGCCGAAGTAATCGAGCGTCTCGCTGTAGTGCCCGACGTAGACCGGTGTGCCGCTCCAGGCCGGCAGCAGTAGCCCTGCCTGGGGCGAGGAGAGCACCCGGTCGCCAGCTTCGTGATGGGCTGAAAGCCATTGCATCGCCTGCCAGGTGTCGGCGGGAATATAGGCCTCGGGAAAGGCTCCGGAGCCGAAGCGGAGCGCGATGGCAAGCACGATCGCGGAAGAAAAGCAGAAGGCCGGGAGTAGCAGGCGTTCCAGGCGCCGGGCGTTGAGCAACCGCAGCTGTCCCAGGATTGACCGGAGGCCGACCGCGGCGAGCACCCCGATCGGGACGTAGAGCGCGTCGAGGAGCCGGCGCTGGATGTTAGCGATGTTGGGGGCGTAGAGAAGTACAAATACCAGCGGAGGCCAGACCATGAGCAACGCCAGGCCGCGCTCGCGGCGGCGCCAGACCACGATCATGCCGGCGATCGCTGCCAGCAGCGGTAAGCCGAGGCTGAGGGTAAGGCTCAGGGGGCCGGGAGCCTGGTGACGCCATTGCCTCGCCCACTCCGCAATGGTGGGTTCCCGGTAGAGGATCCAGGCATTGTAGGCAAGCAGCGGAAGCGTGAGAGCGAAGGTGGCGAGCTGCGCCAGGACCGCTCGCAGAACCGGCTTCTCGCCCCAGAAAAAGAGCACCACCTGGTAGGCGAGCCAGATCAGGAACATGACCGGGATCATCTGGGGATGGATGGCGGTCAGGCCGGTCATCAGCATGCCGGTGGTAAATGCGCTCCGCCAGTCGGGCGAATCGGCAAGTCGCAGCAGGCCCAGAAAACTGAGGACGATCAATGCGGTTGCCCAGGCAAAATGCGGAATCGCGAGAATCGAATAGAAGCCAGTAAGTTCGGGCAGGTGGAGGTCAAGGGCTTCCACCTGACGACCGAATAGAGTGGGATCTCCGAGCATTTGGGCGAGGAAGCCGAGCCCGGAGCCGAGCACCACCAGCACCATTGCGAGCCTCCGCAGCGCCGGCTCTAGCAGACGGCGGGCGAGGCGCTCAACAGAGAAGACCAGCGCGAAGGCGCCGCTCAATCCCGCCAGGTGATAGGTGGCGATCAGGGGCAGATGAAGCAGGGCCGAGAGGTGACCAAAGAAAAGGTAAAAGCCGAAGAGAAACACTCCGCCATGCGATTCCGCGGTATAAGGATCGGTCCAGGTCCAGGCTCCCTCGGCACCCTGGCGCATCTTCGCCAGGTAGGTGGTGGCGTCGTCCGCGATGAAGAAAAAGCCGGCGAAGTGGTGGCCCGGAGGGGTGCTGGCGTAGGCGAGCAAGTAGGGTGCGAGCGAGAGCGCAGCCACACCTGCGGCGAAGAAGAGTGGAAAGCGCAGGTCGAGGCGTGGTTGGCCCTCCGTCCGCAGGGACGGCCGCCTTAGCGGGAGCGGAGTAGCCATGGGCCGGTGAGGAAAAGGATCAGCGTTCCAATAAAGAGACAGTTGGCGAAGAGAAATACCAGGGGGTCCATAGTCTGGGCCGCTGTAAATCCTGGTTGCCCGAATGCTGGACCGAGCGGCAAGCGTGCCATCAGGCTGAGCGAGAGGCTGATCGCCACCAGGCACCCGGTCTCAGCCAGGGGCCAGTTCCGGCGGGCCAGGCTTCCGATGGCGAGCCAGATGACTGGCAGGAGGATGACCAGATGGTGGCTCCAGGTAACGGTCGAGATCAGGGGCAGGAGAGGAAGAAACGCCAGCGCGCCCGAAAGCGCGCTGTCCTGCCTGCCGCGCCATAGCCACCATGCGAGCAGCAGGAGGCAACCAAGCAGAGCCACTGCGGTGGCAAGGGAGGTCGATACCCAGGGCTGGGTGTAAGGATTTGGCGAGAGGATCCGGTCGAGGATGCCGCCGAGAGAATGGTTTCCGTAGAAGGCGGTTCCCTTTGCCAGCGCCGGCAGCACCCGGGTAAAAAAGGTGAAGCTGTCCTCAGGTCGGACCGCGACCCCCGCGGCCGTTGCAGCGGCGAAGCCGGCCAGGAGAAAACCGACCGCCCGAAAGCGTCGCTCGAGCAGGAGCCAGACGAGAAGGAGAAGTGGGGTCAGCTTGAAGGCCGCTGCCACGCCGATCCCGGCCGCCCAGTGCGGGCGCCCCTGGACCGTTGCCAGGATGCCGGCCGTGACCAGCAACAGGATGGGAAGGTTCGCTTGTCCCTGGATGGCGTCGACCCAGAGCGGATAGAAGGTGAAGGTGGCGCAGAGCAGCGCGGTCGTTGCCCACGCACCGGGACGGGTTGCCCGAAGGACTAGCGCCAGTGCGCCGATCAAACACGCCTGGCAGAGCGCAAGCCAGATCAAAGCGCCCACTTGTCCCGGCAGCAGCGCCAGAGGGGCGACAAGCAGGGCGAAGGTGGGCGGATAGATGAACGCCGGCCTGAGGGTCGCATCCGGAAATGGATGATTGAGAAAGGTCGCGTAGAGTGGCCGACCATCCCACAGGTCGGAGGCCGCCCTGAGGTAGGCATTGAAGTCCTGGTGGCGGCCGGTTGCCTGGACCACGACCAGCAGGTAGAGAGTCAGGGCGGCGGCAACCAGGGCGACCTGCGCCAGCAGGGCGGCTCTGACTCTCCCCCGGGCGGGGACCGCCTCGGCGGCCGGAAGCGCTGAGGGACGGGTCGACACTCCGGCTATAACGCGCCGGAGAAGGGGTTTCTCACACTCGTCGTTACACCGGCGTCATGGCCTCCGCTCGGCCGCTCGGGCTCGACCCCTGATGGCCTTCTCGCGCCTGCAATCAGACCCGGGGCTGCGGATCCGGGATCGTGAGGGTGGCTGGGTCTTGTTCCAGGTGAAGCCATGAGAGGCCGGGCCCGCCGCTGGCTGATCGCCCTCGGGTTAGCGCTTGCGCTGGCGGGTTGCGCCGCGGTAATCACCCAGTCAAGCGAGTCGCGGCAGGCCGCCGATTTCACCTTCTACTACAGCGCGGCACTTCTTGTCCGCGACGGCGACGCGGCCGCGGCCTACGACCAGTCAGCCCTTCAAGCCGCGATAAAACAGGTGGCGCCCGAAAGCGCCGTCGACCGGCGGCTGCCTTTCAACCTGCCCCTGGCCGCGGTCCTGCCTCTGGTGCCGCTTACCCTGTTGCCGCTGGAGCTGGCCTTTAGAGCCTGGCAGCTGATCAGCCTCGGCCTGCTGGTGCTCGCGCTCCTTCTGCTTGCCAGGTCGTATCCGCTCGGCCGCGGTAGCTTTGGCCTGGGGCTCCTCGCCATCCTGGCGTCGGTGCCGCTCTGGTCGGTTATTACTGAGGCCCAACTCACACCCCTGCTACTGCTCGGCGGAGTCCTGGTGCTGAGTGCGGCGGGCAGGGACCTGCCCTGGGCGGCCTTCGCCGGCGGTCTGCTGCTGGCGGTCAAACCGCATTTTCTTCCTGCCTACCTCTTGATCCTGCTCGCTGCCCGTCACCGGCGTTCCTTACTGGCGGCGATCGCCGGAGGCGCCCTGATGCTGATGAGTCCGCTGGCCGCGGGTGGTGTGCCGGTGTTGGCGGCGATGATCCGCAATGCTCTCAGTACGAATGGCCTGGTCCCAATTCGGCTCAGCGAGGCGTGGATCGGCCTGGTCGCGGCATTCGTTCCGGGGGCGGCGACTCAGGTGAGCCTGGTTCTTTACCTGCTGGCCCTGCTACTGCTCGCTGTCGTGGCAATTCGCCGCGCCGACACCATGCTGGCGCCCTTCGCAGCGATAGCACTCTGGGTCGGCATGCTGGCATCTCCACATGTTCTTCCCCATGACCTGCTGTTACTGGCCATCCCGGGGTGGCTGGCGATCTGGCTCTACCGCGAAGGTCGATTGCCGTCGCCGCTGATCGGGTTACTGCTGGTCGACCTGGCACTGCTGCTGGACTCAAGGGGCATCGGATTCGTGCTGGGTCCAATCGTTATGACGGCTGCAGCCGCCTGGGCCTTTTGGCGCTTCAGGCAGCGGGCTGACCGGCTCGCGTCGCAGCATAAGGCGGTCGCAGCCTAAGAGACAGGTGGCGCTCGTAAGCCAGCATTCGAAGCAGCAGAGCCCAGACGAGGAGCAGCCCGGCCAGCTTGACGGATGTCCCGAGCAGTACCAGGGCCGCCTGGAGCGGCGAGTGCACAAGCAGATCGGACGGCAGGGGAAAGGCTCGACGGTCCATCCAGCAAAGGGCATAGGCGGCCGCCAACCACCAGCCATATCGTGCCGGGGCATGGCGCGCCGTGATCCAGGCAATTGCGGTGGCGATCGGTAGTAGCAGCGTCACCAGGTGATGCTGCCAGGTCACGCTGGAAACGATCAACAGGGAGGTTATGAGTGCGGCGAATCCGAGGCGCAAGGTCCAGGCGGAGTCGGCGCCTCCGCGCGCGGACCAGAGCGTCCAGCCGATGACAACGACCACGGCGACCGCAATCACGAACTTGGCCAGTGGTTGAGTGGCACTGCCGGCGATCCCGGGCGCATACTCCACCACACGGCTGACCAGGCCATCGATCGACCCGTTGTCCCAGTTCGCGGTTCCAAGGCCGATCCGGGGCAGAACGACCGTGAAGAACTGCCAGCTGCCGGGTGAGGCGAGCACGGTGATGGCGGTGACGAGTGCCAGCATGGCTGCCCCAAGTAGTGCCAGGCGTCGCCGCCGCAGCCGGAACAAAAGCGGGATCAAGAAGACCGGCGTGACCTTGAGCGAGGCGGCCAGGGCAAGCAGCAGTCCGGCGGTTGATTCCCGGCGTCGTAGGGCGGCGAGCAGGGTTCCGACCAGTAGTAGAAGCCACAGGGTCGCCACCTGCTGGAATTTGAGGTTCAGGTAGACCGGCATGAAGCTCAGCGCCGCCAGCAGAAAGAGGCGGCGACCTGTTTTCGAAAGCTCGGGATGGGCGCGAAGAATGAGAGTGAGGGCGAGCACAAAGGCCAGGTGGACGAAGAGCAGCCAGATCCTACCGGCAGCAACCAGTCCGAGGGGTGTCAGCGGGGCAAGCAGCAGGGCAAAAAACGGCGGGTAGATATAGGCGACGACCCATGCCTGCGTTCCCCAGGAGCGCTTGAAATCGGCATAGATGTCACCGCCGTGCGCAGCCGCCTGGGCTCCCCCGAAGTAATTGACGAAGTCGAAGCGCAGTGCGGCCGCATCGAGTGAGAACCACTGCTCGATGGACCACAAGACGTAATAGCAGCAGATCACCAGTACCAGGGCCAGCAGTAGACGCTCGCGAAAGCCGGTCTCGTAGAGCCGGCGGACGCCGTACCAGCGCCTCATGCCGCGACCGGGACGCTTGACCGCCGCGAAGTGGCACCTCCGAAGCGATGCCAGGCAAAGGCGAGCAGTGTGACCGGGATCGCCGTGAAGCCGTTGAAGTAACCGATGTGAAAGCCCGCGAAGTAGAGGATGGGAATCGCCGCGAAGGCCCAGAGGGCTAGCTCGACGGCGGGGTCGCGCCAGCCCGCGAGGTGCGGCCCCACCACCACCAGTACGACCGGAAGGAGAAGGAGTGTGTCGTACGAATGGGCATAGGGCGCCGCCAGGAAGGTAAGCACCAGGAGCGTCAGGGCGCGGGTTAGCGGCGCTTTGTGTTGCCGGAATGTCCAGGCGGCGTAGCCCACGGCGGCCAGAACCACCACGGCGACGACCAACTGGCGGAGTGCGCCGGAGAGGGCCGGATAGTAAAAGGCGTTAACCGAAGCCAGGTCGGCCTGCTGCAGCGCTCCTGACCATTGGCCGAGGACGGTACGCGGCCAGTCGAGTAGGACGTTCCTTATCAGGAATGCGGCGAGGCCGAAGAGGAGCGCTGTTCCGGTGCAGAAGCCGGCCAACAACCGGCGGATTGAGCTTTGTTCAAGAAGGATGGCGACCAGGACGAGGGGAAGCCCGATGTGAGGCTTGATCCAGCCGACCGCCAGCAAGGTGCCGCAGAGAAATGGTCGCGCTCGTCGCTGCAAGGCCCAGGCGCCCACGAAGGCGGCAAGTAAAAAGGGAACCGGCTGGCCCTGAAAGAGATTGATGAAGGCGACGGGCGAGGCAAGAACAGCGCCCATTGCCGGCGTGATCAGTTCGCTCCTGAAGGCGAGCAGGCGCGTCAGTGTCCAGGCCGACGCCGCCAGTGCCGCCAGCGCCGCGCCGAGGTAGAGGATGTAGGCCGCCTGCCATGGAAGAAAGGTCGAGGGCACGATCGCGAGCGCTACCCAGGGGCCCTGCGGATAGGGAAGGGCATCGTAGTAATCGCGATCGCCAGGCTGGAAGTGACCCGGCTGGTTGTAGAGCCGATCCTGCTCGCGCGCCAGAGCGTTGGTGTCGTATGGGTTGCCGCCCTGGGTGATGAGCGTCGCAGCGGCAAAGAAGTCCCGAAAATCCTGTCCGTGCGATGGAGAGACGACCAGTTGCCTCGCGCTGGCCAGGGCCAGGACTGCGAGGAAGCTGAGAAAGAGTCGCTGCCGGAAGGAGCGGCGCCGGTCGGCCACCGTCACGGGCTGAGCGCGCCCTGAGCGTAGGCGCGGTTCGCCGGTGTGTCGCGCATCATGATGGTCGCCTTGTCGAAGGTCCTGAGTTCGAACCAGCCGGTGAACCCTGGCGCCGAGTGGACCTGGCGGAGCTCCGTGATTATCGGGTCGTCAGTGCGGAAGATGACCCAGTTGATGCCGTAACTGTCCAGCAGGCGAGCCTGGTCGCGACCGAGCGATTGAAGGTGATCGTAGTCTGATAGCAGCCGGTCGCCGGTCACCGCGGCATCACCGAAGATGAAGACAGGTTGCGGCGGCTGGACGCCATAGAGGCGGTAGATCAGGTAGCCCCCCCAGCCGTAGACATTGAGCATGTGACCGGGTGCGGGATGCTGCGCCAGGAAGGTCGCAGCCTTGATCGGGAAGTCCCGCGCGATGAGCTTCCCGTCGGCTCGCTGCAGCAGGCTGGGAGCGCTGGCCACCAGGACGATTGCCAGCAGGGCGATCAACAGGACGCCATGCAGCGCAAAGCTCAGGCCATTACCGGCACGGCGGCGAGCGGGCCACTGAAGGCCAACGCGGTCGAGCGCCTGCTGGCCATAGTCGGCCAGCGCTGGCACCGCCACCAGCATGAAGAAGGAGAGGTTGCGCACCGAATGGAGAGAAAGAGCCAGCCCGGCAACAAGGAAAAGGAACTGGCGCAGCTCGATCCGCCGGGCGAGCGCCAGGCCGCCAACCAGGAGGAAGATCATGGCCTCAAAGGCGTACATCTGAGACATCTGGAAGTTTGGAGAGAACCACTCGACGATCAGGCGTTGCTGCGCGTTGCTCGAGACGGTCTGGAAGGGGTACAGGTAGATATCCCAGCCGTTGGGGTTGATCAGGGCAGCTACGACTGACGCGAGGAGGACGAGCCCGAGATTGCGAAGTCGTCGGGTGCTGAGCGCTGTCGGCCGCTTGAGCAGCCAGCGCAGGCCCTCAGCCGCGAGCGCGATCCCGAGGAAGGCATAGGCGATGAAGAAGCCGGCGTGCAGGTTGCTCCAGACGAGGATGACAAGAGGGAGGGCATAAATGGCCCGGCTGCGCCCCGCGCAGTAGCGCTTGATCCAGAGGTAGGTAAGGGCCGTGAGCGTAAAGGTGACCATCTGGATGCGGGGTCCCCAGATCGGATTTGCCGCCGCCACCCCCAGCACCAGGGCGCAGCCCGCGATCACGAAATTGACCCGGCGGTCGATCGCGAGGTAGACGAGCAGGAAGCCGGCCGCGGTCACGCCTCCCAGGACGAAGCTGACCAGCGGCAGGTGTCCTAGGGCAAACAGCGCGGCCAGGATCACCTCGCTCAGCCACTCGTGGGTGATCCAGCGGTGGTTCTCGACGGTGAAGGTGAAGAGGTCGTGACGCGGAACGGCGTGGTGGGTCAGGATCCAGTTGCCGGTCGTGATGTGCCACCAGAAATCGGGGTCGGTGACGGGCTGGATCGCCGCGATGAGCATGGTCAAGAGGACGGCGACCGTGAAGAAGCGCGGCAGGTCGAGCCAGCTATAGAGCGCTCGCAGCCCGCGATCGGACCCCGGCTGGCCTGGGAACTCGTCGGCGGGGCGTGCCAGGGTTGCCAATTTAACAGCCATGTAACGACGAGGTGACCCCAGCCCTTGCAGGCCGGGGACGAATCCGTCGCTAAAAGATGAAGGGGATCAGCCGGCGCGTGTGGCGGGCGTAGCTGGCGTACTCCGGGAAGACGCGTCGCAGGACGCGCTCCTCGTAATAGGTTCGAAGCAACTGCGCCCCGACAAAGACCACGAAGACGGCCAGGTGAGCCGTCAGGATGGTGGGAAGGACGAGGCCCAGGCCCGCGGCGATCTCTCCCAGGTAAATGGGGTGCCGGGCGAAGCGATAGGGGCCGCTGGTCACCAGGCCTCGAGCCTCTGGCACGATGCTGAACCGGTTACGAAGGTAACTCAGAGAGTAAATTGCCCAGATCATGCCGCAGGCGAGCAGCATGTCGCTCACTGCCAGCACAAGCAAATCCGAGCTGCGGGGTCCACCCGGAAAGAGCCAGAGCGCATACAGGATGAAGCTGCCCGTCATGGCGGACGCCAGCGCAATCAGGTTGTGGTCGCTGGCGATGGCCCGGCTGCGGACGGCGTAAATCATCAGCAGGAAGCCAAAGAAGGCAAGCGTCAGGACCCGATTGATCAGGTACATGGCTCCGGCACGATCGATCGTGCTGTCAAAGGCGTGCTGGATGCCCCCGACGGCGAGCTCGGCCTGGATCGCGACCAGGAAGCCGAAGACGCCGAGTGGAATCGCCCGACCGAAGACGAAGGTAAGTCGTGCGTTCATCCCGTCAGCAAATGCGACAGGAATTTAGCGATTTTCCTGCTATCATATGGCCGCCACGCGCGGCTCCGCCGCTGAAAGGGGGGGCCTTTTTCCTTATATGAGTGCGATTCAGGCCGCGGATGAGATATTCGATCCCTTCCTGCTCGTCCACCAATCAGTCTCCACCCGTCTCCAGATGGTCGATGCGGAGCTGGAGACGGCCGAGCAGAAGGCTCGCGAGCTCGAAAACTCCCTGGACCGGATGCGCGAACAGGCTGATGAGTCCCGAGTGGTGGAGAAGCATCTTCTCAACAACCTGAAGCAGTTCTCGCCTTCCGAGGTCCAGGAGACCTTCGCCAATATCCGCGAAACCCAACTGAACGTCGAGCGAGCGCACTTCGAGTACGAGGCGCTCGCCGCCCGGCGTGCCGAGCTCAAGGACCAGGGCCAGTTTCTCCGCTCGGCCAGCCAGATCCTGACGGACCTCCAGCGGATGTACGGCGAAAACGGCGCTCATCCTGTCGTCGATGGGGATAAGCAGTTCCGCGACGCCTCGCGCCAGGTCTTCCAGATCATCGAGGAGGAGCGGATGCGCATAGCCCGGGATATGCACGACGGGCCGGCCCAGTCGATGGCGAACCTGGTGCTGCAAGCGGAGATCCTGGAACGCCTGCTCGACCGAAATCCCAAGCAGCTGGTGACCGAGCTGGCCGAGTTCAAAAACAGCGTCCGCAACGCGCTCGAGGAAACACGCCAGCTGATCTTCGATTTGCGTCCCATGACCCTGGATGACCTCGGGCTGATACCAACCCTGCGAAAGTTCATCAAGGAATACGGCGACCGCTACGGACTGGCGACCCGATTCAACGTCGTCGGACAGGAGCGCCGGCTCCCCGGCAACACCGAGGGCGTGCTCTTCCGGATCATCCAGGAGGCTTTGACCAACGTTCACAAGCACGCCCGAGCCAAGATGGCGGAGGTGACCATGAATCTTCAGCCCTCCCGCGTCGTGATCGTCATCAAGGATGACGGCCAGGGCTTCGACGTTGCCCGGACCGAGGCCAACCTTCACAAGA
>DASWQQ010000104.1:0-2803 GCA_036403615.1 Candidatus Dormiibacterota bacterium
CCGCGAAGACTTTCACCCGGTGGCCGTCAACCTGGAGTTGATCGCCGTCGGCCGAGACCGAGCCCGCGTAATTACCGAGGATCGAATCGTACTTAAGCAGGTGGGCCAGGGTTCCCGGGTCCGTGATGTCGTTGACGGCGACGATCTCGAGATCCGAACGACCCTGGGCAGCTCGAAACACGTTCCGGCCAATCCGTCCGAAGCCGTTGATTCCTACCTTGACCGGCATGTGATCCTCCCCGTCCTGAAGCTGAAGCTATTAGACCAAATGCCCGGTTCCATCGGCGCGCTCCATCAGGCGCCGGAGCCGCCCCGCGATCGCCGACTTGCTGATGTTTGTCTTACCCGCCAGCTCGAGCAACCCGGCCTGTGGGTGCGCCAGCCGCATCTCCGCAGTCTCGCGCAGCGCTCCGGGTAGTGACCCCAGTCCGGGATCACGACGCTTCAGTGCCTTGATCGCCTCGACCTGCTGCAGCGCCGCGCGCAGGCGCTTGTCCAGGTTTGCGGTCTCGCTGTTGACCCGGCGATTGGCCTGGCTGCGCATATCTCGAAAGATCCGATCATTCTCGAAGCGCATCACCGCCCGGTTGGCTCCCATCAAGCCGAGGAGAGCCGAGATCGGCTCGGCACCCTTGAGGTAGTGGATCGCCCGGCCGCGCCGGGTGCCCTGCATCAGCGGGATCCCGGTCCCTTGCGAGGCAGCCAGGGCCTCGACCCCATCGCCGGATGGATAAGCGATCTCCAGGTGATACGCGTCGGCCGGATTGCCGATCACGCCGCGCGCCAGGAAAGCACCCCGAAGCGTCGCACGGGCGCAGCAGGTGTCGCTCGAGCCGCGGCCGCGAGGCAGTGTCAGCCTCAGCCGGTAGCTGGGGCGCTTCTCGGTTCGCCCTTTGCTGACCTCGGTGACGGTGCCACCAGTCGCCCGCACCAGGTGGACGATCTTGCGGGCAACCGCATTGCGCGGCACCCGAACGGTTACCGGTCCCCGCCCCGGCTCTCCACCGAGCGCGCTGATGATCGCGTACAGCTCGGCCTCACGGCAGCAGGGCTTTGCCGGCTGAACGTTGGCCAGCTCCGCCTTGACGTCATCCGTGAACGAGGGACGATCAGCCATCGAAGTCAGATTAAACTGGCTCCGTGCTGATCAAGATAGGCCTCGATCCGGTTCTATTCACGATCGGTGGCCTGAAGGTCCACTGGTACGGGATCATGATCGCCGTCGGCCTCTACGCCGGCATCCAGGTCGCGCTCCGCGACTCACCCCGCCGCGGCATCAGCCGCGATGCGCTGATGAACGTGGCCCTACTTGCCGCCGTGCTCGGCGTCGCAGGCGGCCGGCTCTATTACGTGGTCCAGAACAACCCCTCCTTCTTCCTGCACCATCCGGTACAGATCATCGCGGTATGGCAGGGTGGCATGGCGTTCTTCGGCGCCATCTTCGGTGGCGCGCTTGCGATGGCGATCTCCGCCTGGCGCTGGAAGCTACCTTTCTGGAGCCTGCTCGATGTCGGCGCTATCGGCATGACGGTTGGCCAGGCCTTCGGCCGCATCGGCAACATCGTCAACGGCGATATCGTGGGCTACCGGACGAACGGCTGGGGCTTCGAGTACACCAACCCGAACACGTTCGGGCCACTCAACACGCCGGTCCAACCTGCGAGCCTGTACGAGCTGCTGATCGCGGTGGTTCTCTTCCTGATTCTGTGGAACCTACGGCTGCGGGTGCACCCGGAGGGCATGCTGGCGATGATCTACATCGTGCTTTATTCGATCAGCCAGTTTCTTATCTTCTTCTTGCGCGACAACGTCGTCGTGCTGGCGGGACTCAAGCAGGCACAGGTGACCGCGCTGGTCGTGATCCTTTTGATCATCCCGATCATGATCTACCTGCGGCTGCGCGAGAGCCGCGGGGCCGCTCCCGAAACGCGGCCACCAGCAGACAGCCGCGTCGAAGAGGTCCCTACTTAAGTTCGCTTTCGGTCACGCTGGTCGTAATTCGAACCCCAGGCGGAGGCTCGAGGGGATCGAGCTGGACGTCCGGATGCGACAGCACCTCCTGGCAGAGGGCGACGCATAGATTGCAGATGTACACGTCCCGCGGCCCCGCGACGAGCCGGACTTCACCCTGGGGCTTACCACAGAACGAACAGCGACGAGCGGACCGCTCCATGCCGCGATTATCTCAGAGCATTTCCTTGATGGCGGCGGCCACCGGGCGAGTGATCCCCTTGACTTGCGTCAGTGCCTCCAGGGTCGCGCTTCGGATGTTCTCGACGCTGCCAAATTGTCTTAGCAAAGCGCGCCGCCGGGCGGGCCCCAGGCCGCTGATGCCGTCGAGGGCCGAGGCGAACGCGTCTTTCCTGCGAACGACGCGGTGAAACGTGATCGCGAACCGATGCGCCTCGTCCCGGACGCGCTGGACGAGAAAAAGCGCGGCTGAATCGAGTGGCAGCCGGATCGGCTCGCTGTGATCGGGCCGGAACAGCTCTTCTTGCTGTTTCGCCAGCCCGAACGTCGGGACAGCACCCAGGCCCATTCGCTCGAGGACTTCCCGCGCAGCCGAGAGCTGGCCCTTGCCCCCGTCGATCAAGAGCAGGTCGGGCAACTGGCTGAAGCTCGGCTCCAGTGGCATCCCCTCTTCGGAGCGGGCGCGACGGGCAAAACGCCTTTCCAGTACCTCCTGGAGCATGGCGAAGTCGTTGGAACCCTGGATCGTCTTGATCCGGAAGTGCCGGTAATGCGCCGGCTTCGGCCGGCCGTCTTCGAAGACGACCATCGAGCCCACCGGGTGCTTGCCCTG
>DASWQQ010000105.1:0-11020 GCA_036403615.1 Candidatus Dormiibacterota bacterium
CGACGAGCGACAGCCTGCCCGATCCGGCCGAAGCCGATGATGCCGAGCACCCGTCCGTAGACATCGGTTCCCAGCAGCAGGTCCGCTTTCCAGCCCTTGAACCTGCCCTCTCGAAGGAATTTGTCCGATTCGACCACCCGACGCGCAACCGAGAGCAGGAGGGCCCAGGCAAGGTCGGCAGTCGCCTCTGTCAGCACACCGGGCGTGTTGGTTACCATGATGCCTCGCCGACTGGCGGCCGCGAGATCGACGTTGTTGTAGCCGACTGCGTAGTTGGCTACCACCCTCAGCTGGGGAGCCGCTGCCATGATCCGGTCGGTGATCGGAACGTTGACCATGCCTACGATGCCGATCGGGTCTGTTTCCCCGACCCGCTTTGCGAGCGATTCCTCGGGCATGCCTTCGGCTTCCAGCATCGTCACCTCGAACCGTTCCCGTAGCAGGTCGATGCCGGGTGACGGGAGGGGCAGGGTGACGAAGACGCTACTCATCGTGGTTTCTTGACCCGCAGGTCGAGGAGCATGACTTCCATTGCGAGCCTCGGGTTGACATTCTGGTCGATCAAGAGCTGAGTTCGCTGGGCGCCCGCAAGCGAGGCGCGCAGGTGATCCGACGGCACCCGGGCCGACCAGTTCTCGAGCAGGCTCCGCCGGCTGGCCGGCATCCCCCCGATGACGCCGGCGGCGCAGAGCATGGCATCGCGGAGGAAGCCGATGAAGGCCCGCAGGGCATCGGACGCCACCACCCGCATCTCGGCCTGAGGACCCTGGCCGAACTTCGCCGCGTAGCTGAGAACACCATCCGCGTCCTCAAAGGCGAGCCCGGCCAGATCATCGGCCCAACGGTCCATCGTGGACGCCCACTCGCCATCGGTGTGAGCGTGCAGCGCCCAACCCGGGCGGCCATGAGCCAGCCCGGCAAGGACTTCGGCCTTCTCCTCCTCGCAGCCACGGCCCTTGAGGAATTGGGCGAGCGCGGGCCTGCCAACCGGGGAGAGCGCTATCACCTGGCAACGCGAGAGACAGGTTGGCAGTAGGTGATCCGGATAGGCAGTCGTCAGGATCAGGACGGTGTTTGGTGGAGGCTCCTCGAGGGTCTTGAGGAGACAGTTCTGGGCCGCCTCCGTCATCCGCTCGGCGTTCGCCAGAAGAGCAACCCGGGTCGGCGCGACAAACGGTTTCAGGCTGAGGAACTGCTGCAGCGACTGATCGTGGGCCTGGGCGCCTTTCTCGGGATGAAAGCGAATTTCGTCGATACTGATCGCCTCGGGCCTATCGTCAGACCAGAAATCAGGGTGCACTTCGAGGCGCGGAGGTTGGCCTGACCCAAGCAAAAGCTCTTCCGCGAGTGCCAGGGCCAGCGAGGTTTTCCCGATACCGTCGTCGCCGGTGAGGCAGTAGGCGTGGGCCAGCCGGCCCGCGGCGCGCTGGGATTGCAGGATTCCGGTAGCTCGCGCGTGGCCGGCGATCCGGGCAAATCCCGTGGCGGTTTGCGGCTTCAACGCCGGTCGTCTTGTCCTCGTTGCTGGCATCGAGGTCACCTTAACAAGTCTTTCCTTGACCGGGGGGAATGGCCACTCCTATTCTGGTTGCGTTTTAGACAGCCTCGTTGTCAGGTTTGTCCCTCTCTCGCATCAGGCATCACGACAGGTCTCAGTACACGTCGGAGCACCGAACTGAATGGATGCGGAAGACAAAGAGAAAGTAGGCCGGATCATGGAGTTACAGGCGGTCGTCGCGCGGAGTCTCGAGGGAATCAACGACTGCCGCTACAAAAGCGAATGCGAGTTCGCGCGCACCTGTCCCGCCACCTGCTGAGCGCCTAACCAGCGTTCGCCGCCGGGGCGGCACCCTGAAGGGCTGCCCCGCGCCTCCCGCATGCCCCTCAACACGCATGATATGATCCATAAAGGTTTCTTTATATGGCATCCTACCCAGTCCCATCACAACCGTCGCTTCGCGAGCTGCGCGCCCATTACCAGGCGCTCGGCAGCGTCACGCGACTGAAGATCCTGGAGTATCTCGCGGGCATCCAGGAGATCACGGTCCAGGAGCTCGCCGACGCGCTCGATCTGAGCCAGCCCGCCCTCAGCTGGCATCTCCGGATGCTCCGTCGAGGACAGCTGGTTCGGGCTCGCCGCTCGGGACGGCTCGTCTACTGCTCTATCAACCGCGAAGGCCTGAACGCCTTCCATCGAGAACTATCGACACGAATCGCGCCCCGACCCCAGGTCAGGGCCGCGCATCAAAGGAGCGAGGTGTAAGAGCGATGGCAAGAAATAATGGCAGGGCAAAAAGCAACGGCAGTCACAAGAATGGTTCCCGCACAAGTGGGGCGGTCCGAGTGACGTCCGCCGCCAACGGTTCGCGGTCGCGGGGCAAGGTGCGGGTAGCGATCCTCGGGGTCGGCAACTGCGCCTCATCCCTGGTGCAGGGAATCGAGTATTACCGCAACGCCAAGCCCGGAGCTTCGATCCCCGGGATCATGCACGTAGACCTGGGCGGGTATCACATCAAAGATATCGAGTTCTCGGCGGCCTTCGATATCGACAAGGAGAAGGTTGGCAAGGATCTTTCAGAGGCGATCTTCTCCGGCCATAACAACACCGTCAAATTTGCGGATGTCCCCCGTCTCGGCATCAAGGTCGAACGCGGCATGACGCATGACGGCCTCGGCAAATATCTCTCGGAAATCATCACCAAGGCACCTGGTCCGACGGCCGACATCGTCGGCATCCTGAGGGAGACCAAGACCGATGTCGTGGTCAACTACCTCCCGGTTGGAAGCGAGGAGGCTGTCAAGTGGTATGCCGAGCAGGTGTTGGAGGCCGGCTGTGCCTTCGTCAACTGCATGCCCGTCTTTCTTGCCCGGGAGCCATACTGGCGCGACCGCTTCGAGAAGCGCGGTATCCCGATCATCGGCGACGACATCAAGTCACAGGTGGGGGCCACCATCGTGCACCGGGTACTGACCCGTCTCTTTGAGGACCGTGGAGTCAAGATGGAACGCACCTACCAGCTCAACTTTGGAGGCAATACCGACTTCCTCAACATGCTCGAGCGCGAGCGCCTCACTTCAAAGAAGATCTCGAAGACGAACAGTGTCAAATCGCAGATGGCGACTGACATCGGCGCGGACAATATTCACATCGGGCCCTCTGACTACGTGCCCTGGCTGGGCGACCGCAAATGGGCATACATCCGCCTCGAAGGGCGCTCCTTCGGTGATGTGCCGCTCAACATCGAGCTCAAGCTGGAGGTCTGGGACTCACCCAACTCGGCCGGCGTCGTAATCGATGCGGTCCGCTGCTGCAAGCTCGGACTGGACCGGAAGATCGGGGGCGCGCTGGACGCACCATCGTCCTACTTCATGAAGTCTCCGCCGGTGCAGTTCACCGACTCCATCGCACATCAGAAGACCGAGGCGTTTATCGCCGGAAGCTCGACCAACGGTGAGGCGCACCCGGTCGCGACGCTGCCACCCCGCGCTACACGGGAGACCGCTCGCCGGAGATGATCCTTCCTCGCCTCTTCAGGCTGGGGAACTGGGTAATCGGTGCCTTGCCCCCAGGGGTTCGCTACCCCCTGGCGGCGCTCACCGGCCGTTGCGTCTTCTTTTTCATGCCGGCAAGGCGGCGGATCGCCTTCGAGAACTTTGCACAGGTCCTGGGGCGGCCCGCCAACGATCCGCTGGTGCGCCGAACGGCACGCCACGCCTTCGGCAATTACTTCAAGATGTTCGCCGACTTCATCCTGATGGACTCGCTGACGGCGGAAGAGATTCGCCGCATGGTTCGTCCCAACGGCCGGGAGCACATCGACCAGGCGCTCGCCGGTGGTAAGGGCGCAATCGTCGTCACCGCTCATATCTCCAACTGGGACATTCTGGCCGCCGCATCCGCCTCTTATGGCTACCCGGTAAGCGCCGTTACCGACGAGTTGCCGCTGGGGCCATTGAGCCAGGTGGTGGTGGCCTCCCGGGCACGCATCGGCATGAAGATGATCCCGCTCGGCGCCGGCAGCCTGCGCCAGATCGTCAAGGCGCTCGGGCGCAACGAACTGGTGGCGCTCGCCAGCGATCTGGCGCGCGGCGACAAAGGCGTGCGGGTGCCCTTCTTCAACCGCCCGGCCATTTTCCCGGCCGGTCCGGCCGCGATCGCGCTCAAGACCGGGGTACCGATCATTCCGGCCTGGGGCCGCCGGGAGCGAGACAACCTTTACATTGCGGAGATCGAAGCACCAATCGAGGTCAGCCGGACCGGCGACACCGCGTTCGACATCCAGCTAACCACGGAGCGGATCGTTGCCTTCTTCGAACGCATAATTCGCCGGGAACCAGACCAGTGGCTGGTCTTCCTCCCGGTCTGGAAGCAGGAGAGCCTGGCGGGCTCGCAGGGCACGCCGGCGAAACCCGCACTGGAGTCCACCTGATCACCTATATCGGTTTCAGGCTGATCGAAGGCGCGATCGCGCGCATCCCGCGCCGGCTCGCATACGCACTCGGGGTCGTGATCAGCACCCTTGCCTTTCCCCTGCTGGCGAGGCAGCGCAAGGCGCTGGAGTCCAACCTCAGCCACGTCCGCCCCGACCTTCCCAGCCCGCAGGTTCGCAAGCTGGCGTGGAAGAACTGGCTCAACTACACCAAGGCGTGGATCGATTTCTTCAAGATTCCGCGAATGAACCGGGCCAAGCTCACCGGACTGCTGAAGCCGATCGGGCTGGAGAACCTCGACCTGGCGATGGCGAGCGGTAAGGGCGTTATCGTGGTGGCGCCCCACATGGGGTCCTGGGAGCTGGCGGCGGCGAGCTGGGCGGCATCCTTCGGACAGATCGGCGTGATGGTGGAGCAGATCGAACCCCGGCGCCTCTTCAACCATGTCTTTCGGGTCCGGTCGAAGATGGGGATCAAGGTCATACCGTTGAGCCAGACAGGCGCTCGGGACATCATCCGAATGCTCAAAGATGGCCGGATGGTGGTCCTGGCGATGGATCGCGACATCCTCAACACGGGCCAATCCTTCCTCTTCTTCGGTCAGGCGGCGAAGTTTCCGACCGGCCCGGTGGAGATTGCGCTCAAGACCGGGGCCCCGATTCTGCCCGCATTTTGTGTTCGCGACCAGGACGACAGTTACGTCGCGGTCGGAGGAAAACCGCTATTTCTCACAAAGAGTGAAGATCATGCCGGTGACGTCCGAAGTGCCATGGAAGATATCCTTCGAACGTTCGAAGGATATATAAAGATGTATCCAGACCAGTGGCACGTACTCGAGCCAATCTGGCCCGACCGGGCGGCCGCCGCCCCGATAGCGATGGCAACGTCCCCCGCGCAAGCCGCGGCAGGCGATCAAGGAGGTTCACTTGGGTAAAGCCGACTTCCACATGCACACGTCCCTCAACGATGGGACGGCAACCGTCCGGGAGGTGCTTAACTACGTCCGCGACAACACCGACCTCGACGTAGTCGCGATCACCGACCACGACCGCCTGACCGGTAGCTACCAGGCGCTCGAACTGGCCAACGAGTACCCATTTGAAATCATTCCCGGGTCGGAGATAACCACCCTCCACGGCCATCTGCTCGCTCTCTTCATCGAGAAGCCGATCCCGATGTGGCGACCCCTCGACCAGACGATCGCACGGATCCACGAGCAGGGCGGACTTGCCATTGCCGTCCACCCATTCTCGATGCTGACGCGCAGCATCGGCTACCGCACTTTCGATGGCATCATGCACAACCCTTCGCCTGAGATTTACTTCGACGCGGTGGAAACCTTCAACCCGTCGGTCGCTGGACGCACCTGCGCCGCCAAGATCAACCGCTTGAACGAGGAGCGTTTTCATCTGCCCGAGGTGGGCTGCTCCGACAGCCATCACCTGGAGGGCATCGGCACCGGGTACACCACCTTTCCGGGCAAGACGGCCCAGGATGTGAGGAAGGCCCTGCTGGCAAGTCAGACGCGCGCCGGAGGTGAGTACTGGGACTTTGTGACCCACCGCCGCATCGCCCAGTTGAAGTTTCGCCGGATCGGCCGAAACTGGGCGCGAATGGGCCGTTCCGCGGTTCGCGCTGTTTCTGGCGGATAATCTCGAAAGGGAAGCAAGCAGCGAAATGAAGGTCGCGCTCGTGTCCGCCTACGACTACGCCCACCCGGGCGGCGTCACCGAGCACGTCCGCCACCTGGCAGCAGGCCTGCGCGGCCGGGGCCATGAGGTCATGGTGTTCGCCCCCTGCTCCTCCAGGATCCCCGAACAGGATGCCGACTTCATCCGGGTGGGGCGACCGTTTCCGATTCCAACCCACGGCTCCGTCGCCCGGATCACGGTTAGCTTTCACCTGATGAACCGCATCAAGCACTACGTGCGGGACAGCGGCTTCGACATCATTCACTACCACGAGCCCCTGATGCCGGTGCTGCCAGTCACCGCGCTGCGGTTCTCGGAGACCTGCAACGTCGGCACCTTTCACGCCTTTGCCCGGTCCAATGTCGGCTACTACTACGGCAAGCCGCTGCTGAAGCGATACGTCCGACGGCTGCACGCACGCATCGCCGTATCCAACCCCGCCCGGGAGTTCGTCGAACACTATTTCCCCGGCAACTACCAGATTGTTCCCAACGGGATCGATGTAAAGCGTTTTCGCCAGGCAACCCCGCTGCCCGAGTTCAGGGACGGAATGGTCAACATACTTTTCGTCGGGCGCCTCGAATACCGCAAGGGCCTCGGCTACTTGCTGCGAGCCTTCGAACAGCTGAAGCCGCTTTACCCCAACCTTCGCCTGATCATCGCCGGTGATGGCCCGCTGCGCCGCTGGTATGGCAACTTCCTGGCTCGCAAGCAACTCCCCGACGTCGTGATGGCCGGCTACGTTGAAGCCGACCAGCTGCCGAGGTACTACGCGAGCTGTGACATCTTCTGCTCGCCGGCAACCGGTGACGAGAGCTTCGGCATCGTGCTGCTGGAAGCGATGGCGGCAGGGCGCCCGATTGTAGCCACCAACATCGACGGCTTTCGGGGCGTGGTGACCCACGGGCGGGAGGCCCTGCTGGTAGACCGCAAAAGCAAGCGGCAGCTTGCCTACGCCCTGGAGACCTTGATCAACGGACCGCAGATCCGCCAGGAGCTTTCCCGGGCCGGGCAACAAACGGTGCAGCAGTACGATTGGGAACGCGTCGTAGACCAGGTGACGGATGTCTACCAGCAGGCGCGGAGCCAGTTCAGGCCAATGCCCAAGGCGCGCCTGGAGCCAAGCCTGAGCTCCGGCTGATGTTCACCCAGAAATTCCAGGCCTGGGTCCGGCGCTGGGCCGAGCGCGGTATCGGGATCTTCCGCGATTCGCCGATCACGCCTAACATGCTCACCCTCTTTGGCCTGGCGATCACCGTATTCGGAGCCGCCCTCGTCGCCATGGGACACCTGCTGTTGGGAGGGGTCGTGCTGCTCTTTGCCGGGCTCTTCGACATTCTCGACGGAGCCCTGGCGAGAGCGGCCGGAAAGGTCTACAGGTACGGTGCTTTTCTCGATTCCACGGTGGACCGGTACTCCGAGGGCGTCGTTTACCTGGGCATCCTCATCTACTTCCTGGACCAGCACGACACCCTCGATTCGGTCGTGGTGCTGGTCGCGCTCGCCGGCTCGTTCCTGGTCAGCTATGTGCGCGCCCGGGCGCAGAGCCTCGGCTTCACCTGCGACGTTGGAATCCTGGCTCGCCCCGAGCGGGTCGTGATCATAGTCGCCGGCCTCCTGCTGGAACCCATCAAGCTATTACCGTGGCCCGCCCTGACGATCGCGCTGTGGATCCTGGCCGTCGGTACCAACTTCACCGCGGTACAACGGGTCTGGGTAGTCTGGCAGCAGAACCGGCTGGAACTGGCCGCTCTTCGGGGACAGGCCGGCACGCAGAAGGCCGCCGAGTACCAGCCCGTTCGAGCCGCCATGCGGCGGTTTTTCGAAAACATGGGCAAGACCTGAAACAGTCGCTATCATGTCGGCAATGCACGTAGCCATCTACGCGGACAAAGATCCCGGCGGCAAGAAGCTGATCGCCACGATTCAGCGCAGGATCAAGAACGAGGAGATCCGCGCCTGGCAGGTGAAAACCAAGGCCCCCTTCACTCTGATCCATTCGGGCGACCGCTACACCAAGATCAAGGTGACCTTCGTACCGGCAGGCACGGCTTCATTCACGCGGGCTGCCCGGGCAGGTTCGCTCGGCGCCTTCCGCGCACCAGAGCCAGCCCTGCTAGCGTCCATCTCTGATGGCCCATCCTCTGATCGGGTGCTCGGTTTCCTGGTCGGAATGCTGACCAGGCACGCGGCTCCGCTGGGCGTCAGCGGCGTCGGTATACCACTGGTGAACACCGGCCGCTAGCGGGCGCCGTCAACCGGTCGCGGTCTCGGTATCGATCCCGCCGCGAAGGCCGAAGAGATGCTTCTGCCAGGCAAGGTACACAACTATCGCCACATTCGCGGCGAGCAATCCAACACGTAGCGGGGTCACTCGGTTAAGCACCTCGCTGACCTCGAAGGGAATGCCGATACAGCCGGCGATCACGGTCAGATACTCGGCCCAGCGCCGTCGACGGGCCAGGCCGACGGCTTCAGTCAGCTCCAGCAGCCCGAATAGCACGGCGCTGATCCCGATGATCAAAACGGTACGGGTCGTGAAGGAGACAAAGGGCCGAAGGACAGTCACCAGCGCTCGGGGGATAAGGCGTCGCTCGGGGTTGATGTCGAGCTCCGAAACCCACTGGCGCACGATGAGAGTTATCTGCCGGCTCCTCGTCAGCAAGGCGATGCCGAGCACCAGCACCAGGCTTCCGCGGACGGCACGCTCGATGATGATGAGCCGAACCACAGTCCCCACGGGCTGGGTTTCTCTTCCGAGCTCCCTGCGGACGCGTTGCCAGAAGGTCACAGGGGAAGGGCTTCGATCAACCTGCTGATGTCGTCCTCCGAGTTATAGAAATGCGGTGAGGCGCGCAGGAAGTCCCCCCTCAAGGCGATCACTATGCCGGCTTCGCGTAACCGCCGCTGCACCTCGGTAGGCACCAGGCTTGGGTGACGAAAGGAAACGATCCCGGAGCGCTCGCCCGCCTCCGGGCTGAAGACCAGCGTGTAACCACGACGCGGCAACTCCTCGCGGAGACGGTCCGCCAGGCGTAGGATGGTCGACTCGACCTGCTCCTTGCCCGCACGAAGTAGAAGCTTCACGGCGGCGCCCAGGCCGAGGATGCCCGGATAGTTGGCGGCCGCCTCCTCGTACCGGCGCGCGTCAGGCTTGAACCTCAGCTCGTAGTCGAAGTATTCGGAGTCGCGGACGACGCTATCCGTTCCGATGGTCACCGGACGCATGCGCTCCTGCATCCGGGTGGAAACGTAGGCAAAACCGATGCCGATCGGCCCCAAGAGCCACTTCTGGGCGCCCGCGCAGAGAAAGTCGACGGCAAGCTTCGAGAGCTCGAACTGAAGCCCGCCGACAGCCTGCATGGCGTCCACGCAGAGCAGGACATCACGACCCCTGAGCCGGGCGGCCAGCTCGGCGAGATCAGTCCGGAAGCCGCTCCAGAACTGGACGGCGCTGATCGTCACCATGCGGGTCCGGGCGTCGCACAGTTCAACCAGCGCCTTCAGATCGACTCGCCCGCCACTCACCGGCTGAAGGCGAAGCTCGACGCCCCTGCTCTTGAGCCCAAGCCAGGGGTAGATATTGGCCGGGAATTCGCGATCGACGCCAACGATGTTGTCCCCCTCGCGCCAGTCGAGGCCGGCCGCGACCAGGCCCAGGCCGGACGTGGTGTTCTTCACGAAAGTGATTCGCTCCGGCACCGCAGAGACAAGCTCGCCGAGCCGCGACCTCACCTGCGCCCGGAGCCGCTCCCAGTGGTCCAGCTCGAATGGTTCTTCCGATTGCCGGTCGAGGAAGACCATCATTGCCGACCGTACCGGTATGCACAGCGGGGCGATGGCGGCGTGATCGAGGTAAGCGTAGCGTCGAGCAATCGGAAAAAGATCGCGCATCTCGGCCGAGGTGAAGGGCATATCGCTCGCATGGACACTACACTAGGCAGGTTGGCAAGCGAGGGTACTCTGATCAACATTTCGGACTTCGAAAGGGTCGAGATGCGGGTCGGCAGAATCGTCGAGGCCGAGTCATTTCCGGAGGCGCGAAAGCCGGCCTACCGGCTGCTGATCGACTTCGGCCCACATGGAACGAAACGGTCGAGCGCGCAGCTGACTCACCACTACGAGCTCGGCGATCTGCGCGGCAGGCTGATCGTCGCCGTTACCAACTTCCCACCGCGGCAGATCGGGCCGGTCCGCTCCGAGGTGCTGGTGCTCGGCGTGCCGGACGAGTCCGGCGCGGTAGTCCTCCTCGAACCAGGTCGCGATGTGCCGCTCGGTGGGCGGGTGTTTTAAGCGACGGCGCCGGGCGCCTTATCGAAGCCGCCTCAGGAGCGGCGGAAGGCAGCGTGCCGGCGCATGATGCAATCATCCATCACCACCTCGAGGCCGGCCTGCCTGGCGCGCTCGGCGCTGGCCTCGTCGCGCACGCCGTCCTGGAGCCACACGCCACCGGCTCGCACCGCAATCGCGTCGTCGACAATATCCGCCACGTGCTCGGAGCGGCGAAAGACGTCCACGAGGTCGATATGGCCGGGCACCTGGCGAAGCCCGGGATAGGAAACTTCGCCGAGAACTTCCGGGGTCAAGGGATTGACAGGGATGATGCGGTAGCCGGCAGCTTGCAGGTAACGGGCCACACCATAGCTGGGACGCCGCGGATCAGGGCTGAGACCGACCACGGCGATGACCCGGGAATCGCGCAGGATCTTTTCGATGACACCATCGTCAAAGCCTGGCATCGCCAGCTCAACTCTACAATTCTGACGGTGCGGATACCCTCGCGGCTGCCCCCCATCCCTGATGAGATCGTCGAGGCCTTTCGGGCGGTCGCCCCGACGATTGAGAGTTTTGCCCGCGACCGCGAGCTCTCGATCGAACGCTACCGGCGTGGAAAGGCC
>DASWQQ010000106.1:0-3753 GCA_036403615.1 Candidatus Dormiibacterota bacterium
AGTCGCGGGGAAACCTATCGACCGTCACAGGCTGCCCGGGGGGCGCATCAGGAAGGCAGCCACAACTGCGGCTATCAGCAAGGCAATGCCCAGAATCACCAGGCAGCCGATAGGGCCCAAAACCGCCGTGACCGCTCGTCCGAGGGGCAGGTGATAGTGCCCCTGAACGCTCCCTACCAGCAAGAAGTTCTGCCAGAGGAAGATGCCGAGCCCGACCACGCTGCTGAGTGACGCAAGGGAAGCCTCGGCAGCCCTGTTCGGCAAAAAACGTACAAAGGTTTCCAGCGCAGAGAAGGGTAAGGCGGTCAACCCGAGCAGCGAGACGAACCCCACCAGCTTGATCAGGCCGCTCAGGCTACCGGAGCCTTTGAGCGCCCGAGCCCCCATGTGTATCAAGGTCGCGGCGAGGAGCCAGAGCAGCAGGCTGGCCAGGGCGCCGACCGCCGGGATGAGAAAGCGATGCTGGTAGACCCAGCGGGCGTAGATATCAACACCCTGGGACGTCAGCGAGGGCAGCGAGCCGAGTTGCGCCGGCGGCCGGTAGGGTGCCACGGCGCTTATTTCGCCCAGGAGGAACGGAAGCAGGACCGCAACTCCGAGCGCCAGGGCACCCTCGGACAGCCTCCGGCGACGATCGATCTCCGGCAGAGTCTGGAAGGGCCGCAGGACCAGGCCGGCCAGATCGGCCCGCAGGGACATCGCGGCGCATTGTAGCGACTTTGGACTCGTGCTTATAATCCCGCGAGCGATGAAAGACATCCCAGCAGGCATCCGGTCCGGATTGGCCGACCGGACGACGGCCCTCGTCGGCTGGACCATCGCCTGGCGCGCCACCAGCGCGGTCGCCACGATTGCACTCGGGGCCGTCCTCGTTCGTCAGCTTCCCACCAGCGAGTATGGCCGCTACACGCTGGTACTTAGCGTTCTGGTCTACATAGCCCTGCTTGCCACCTTTGGCCAGGACCAGGGCCTCCTTCGGTACCTGCCCGAGGTGCTTGCCCGGGGTGACCGCGGTGCCGCCCATGACCTCCTGCGCAAGAGTGCGATTGCGGTGGTTGCGGTCTGGGCCTTGAGCAGCCTGACGGTCTTCCTGTTACGCCCAGTGATCGACAGCGCGCTGCACGCGCATGTCGCGGACCTTCTGGCGCTCGGAACAGTCCTGCTCCTGGGAGGCATCGCGGCCGGCGTCCTGTCGTTTGCGCTGGTCGCGGTCTACGACATGCGAAGCCAGGCAATCGCGACCCCGATCGCCGGCGTCCTGACGCTGGCCCTGGCAATCGTGTTATTGCGGCGCGGCGGGCAGCTGGGTAGCGTGCTCGTCGCCGGCGCGGTGGGCCAGTCGGCGCTGGCCGGTTTTTATCTATTTACCCTGTTGCGGCGTATTCGGCGGGAGGAGGGCATTCCGGGGGACCGCGTTGGCTGGCGCCGCCTGCTCGTCTACGCGAGTGGCTGGCTCCCGAGCCTGCTGATCGCCTCGGCGGTCGGACTGCAGTTCGAGAGCCTTTTCCTGCTGCGCTTCAGCGGCGCCACGACGGTGGCGTACTACGACACCGGCTACAACATTCCGCAGCGACTCGTGGCGCTGATACCGAGCCTGCTGACGGGGGCCTGGGTGGTTGGCACCCTCGAAGGCGGCCGCGGTGACCTTGGCCGCCTCCGCGCAGCGGTAACGGCCTTCTACAAGGGGATCTTCCTGGTGTCGTTCCCATTGTTGATCGCAGGCGGTGCCCTGCTCGGGCCGCTGGTGGTTGCCGTCTACACCCTGGAGCCGGCGGCGCGGATCGCGCCTGTATTGCTCGCCTTCTTCGTCGCAGCGCTGCTCGCCACGCCCTGGGGCCTGGTGGTCCGGATTCGCGAGCTCGCCTGGCTCAACGCACTGATCAGCATCGTCCAGGTCGGCTTCGCGGCCGTCGCCGACTACTGGTTGATCCAGCGCTACGCCCTTTCCGGCGCCGTCGTAGCCGTGGGGCTGACAACAGCAATTACTCTGATCCTGACGTTCATTGCCTGGCGCCGCTTCGACCGTGGTTCGTTAACCGTTCCCTGGAGATATGCGCTGCGCTGCCTGGTGGCGGCGGTTCCGTTCGGGCTCCTGTTGCCTCTTGCAGCCCTTCACCTGCGCCTGCGGAGCCTCCTGCTGCTGGCCCTGGTGGGGGGGCTGATTGCCACGGCCGCCTGGCTCTACCTGGTTCGGCGCCTCCGGCTGCTTTCTCGGGCCGAGGTGCCGTTATTGCATGAAACGGGCCAGGCGCCGGTGCGGATCGCCTTGCGTTACCTGGCGCCCGAGACAGCCGTGCTGCGTTAACGCAAGAAGATCGCGGCCAGGGCGGCAAACGTGCCCGAGATCCCCAGCAGGAGCAGGGCAAACGGCAGGCAGCAGAAGTAGAGTCGCACGCCCGGCCGCCGTACCCTGATCACCGAGAATGGTTATAGCACGAATGTCATATAGTCTGCTAGGATCAGGCTCAAGCAAGGCAAAACCAAACGTTCAACAGGAGGCAGGCATGGCAGTACAGAGTGGAAGCAAGACAGGCAGGCGCGGACCGTCCTCACCTACGGGGAACCAGGCGCAGGACGCAGCCGAACAGGCGACCCAGATAGCGGCTACAGCGATCGACAAGGTGGGCGAGCAGGCAAAGCAGACGGCCTCGACCCAGAAGGATCGAATCGCCGACGGCCTTGACGCGACGGCAAACGCCATCCGGCAGACAGGACAGAGCGTTAAGCAGGAGCAGCCGATGGTCGCCGACTACGCGGAAAAGGCCGCGCTACGGGTTGACCGCGTCAGCGGTTACCTGCGCCAGCACGACGTCGATGAGGTCATCACCGATGTCCAGGACTACGCGCGCCGAAACAAGGGCATCTTTGTCGCGGGAACGCTCTTGCTCGGCTTCATGACGGCCCGCCTGGTCAAGTCGGCCGGCCGACGCCAGCAGCTCCCCCAACCATCAACCGGCTACGCGACGCGTCCGTTGGGCGCGACGCATCCGGTGGGCAGTTCTTCCTCATCGCGCTACATCCCGATGGGCAACAGCGCGGTGGAAGTCGAGACCGACGACTCGTACACGCTCGACCAGGAGCCGCTTGTTAGCGATACCAACACTTTCGCTCGGACCCGGACGAATGGACACTAAGGAGCAGCTTCCGCTGGGAAAGTTGTTTGGCGATCTAGCCAGAGATATCGTCACGGTAATCCAGCAGGAGGCACGACTGGCCCGCGCAGAGATGACCGGGAAGGTCACGGGTGTGGCGCGGCCGGTGGGCTTCATCGCCGCTGGGGGCGCGCTACTCTATGCCGGCCTACTGGCGATCCTCGCGGCCGCTGTCATCGGGCTGCACGCGCTGCTCCCCTGGTGGACGGCGGCGCTTCTGGTTGGCCTTGTCGTCATTGCCGGCGGCTACTTGTTGGTTCAAACCGGACTGGAGCAGGTTCGCCGCCAGGATGTGGTGCCGCGCGAGACGATTGCGAGCCTGGCGAGCTTTCGTCGGCTCCCGCGCACCTAGATGGCGAGAGGATCCGGCGCGGGTGTGGTCGCGACTTTCAGACGACACGAGGAAGCAAGGGAAGCAGCCTCCCGGCTGCGGGCGGCCGGCGTCAGCGATGGGGCTGTGCTTCTCAAACAGACGTTGCCCGGATTGTTGGAGTCGTTTCTGCCAGAGGCCGAACGCTCAGGTAAGACAACGATCGAGGTGCGTGGCAGGCGCTGGCGGTCAGTTGCGTCGCACGTGCTTGTGAACTCAGCAGCTCAGGAG
>DASWQQ010000107.1:0-2485 GCA_036403615.1 Candidatus Dormiibacterota bacterium
CACTCTGGACAACTTCAAATTTGTGCTCACTGCAAGTGGCGACACACCCGTGTTTCGCTGGCTCTTGAACAGCGTGGCTGTGGCAGCCGCTGGCACACTTCTGACAGTTCTCCTGACTTCGCTCTCGGCTTATGCCTTCGCGCGCATGGACTTTCGCTTCAAGAACTTTCTCTTCACCTTTTTGATCACGACACTGCTTCTGCCAAGCGTGATGTTCCTCGTTCCCCAGTTCGTGATTATTTCTTCGATCGGTATCTACAACACGCTGCCGGCCATCATGCTGCCAGCACTTGCAGGGGTCTTCGGAGTCTTCTTCATGCGGCAATTCTTCCTCGGAATCCCGATCGAGCTCGAGGAGGCGGCCTACGTTGACGGGGCCAACCGGCTGAAGATCTTCTGGTCGATCATCCTTCCAATATCCATGCCTGCCATCGCGACCCTGGCCGTAATCAGCTTCCTGACCTTCTGGAATGACTACCTCTGGCCGATCATCGTCTGCCAGGGCTCGGGCTGCACCCTGCCACCGGGCCTGCGCAACTTCCAGGGCCAGTATTCAGCCAAGTACGGACTGATGATGGCCGGTGCGCTGCTGGCGGCCGTGCCGATGATCGCCGTCTATGTCTTCGCCCAGCGCTTCATCATTCAGAGCGTCACCTCCTCCGGCATCAAGGGCTAGCGGATCCCTCCCCTGCGCCTGCCTCGGGCCCTTGCGTTGGCATGTACCGTGGTGCTCTCCGCCTGCGGCGCCGCCGGCTCGGCGCCGGCGCCATCTCCCCTTCCGGCGGGCACCTTCCGCGACCCCGTGATCGCCCACAACTTCGCCGACCCCTTCATTCTGAAAGTCGGCACCACCTATTACGGCTACGCCACCGGCGACGGTACGGACAACATCCAGGTGGAGCGTTCCACCGACCTGGTGCACTGGACCCGGCTGCCCGACGCGCTGCCCACTCGCCCCAACTGGCAGCCCAGCTCGACCGGGTTGACCTGGGCGCCGGATGTCGCTCACATCGGCACGACCTATGTCATGTACTACACGGCGCGTAACGCCGACATCGGCAAACAATGCATTTCGGCCGCCGTCGCCAGCGATCCGGCCGGCCCCTTCAAGGACACGAGTGCCGCTCCCTTCGTCTGCCAGGCGGACATGGGCGGGTCGATCGACTCTGACTACTTCCTCGACAGCGACGGAACGCCCTACCTTGTCTGGAAAAACGACGGTAACTGCTGCGGCATCTTGACCCAGTTGTGGCTGGCGAAACTTGCCGCCGACGGGCGTTCAGTCGTCGGTCCGGCCCAGAGCCTGAACCGAAAGGATGACGCCTGGGAGGGGGGCCTGATCGAGGGGCCGAACATTTTCCTGCATGCCGGCACCTACTACCTTTTCTGGTCCGCCAACGACTACGCCGGACCGAACTATGCGGTCGGCTACGCGACCGCCGACAAGGTCACCGGTCCTTACACGGATGCGCCGGAGAACCCGGTGATCAAGACTCGTTCACCGGCTGCCGGACCGGGCGGCCAGGCGGTGATAGAGGGTCCGCACGGTGATCTCTGGATCGTCTACCACGCCTGGGACATCCACCAGATCGGCGATGACGCGGGCGGCCGGCGGGCAATGTGGATCGACCGTTTGACCTTCGAGGGTAAGAAGGCGGTCGTCAAGGGGCCAACGCCGGACCCGCAAGCAACGCCCTAGCCCCCATCGGCCTGAAGTTCAGGCCACCATCGGCTGCTGCAGCGGCTGCTCGACCGACTCGATGATGCGGCGGTACGCCTCGTAGGTGGCGTTCGGCACGCGTGCCAGCGAAACCAGGCCGCAGCCATTCTCCCGGCCGTTGTCCTCACGCAGGCAGGTGTCCCAGTCGACGTGGTTGACGAACCCGTACCAGGTGAAGCCGCGGATCGGAAAGCCCTCGTTTTTCAGGCGAAGGGCGCTGGTCCACTGGCGCTCGAGCCAGTCGACGGCGTCCTCGCCGGCGTTGGTCTCTGTGTGCATGATCGGGACGCCAAGCCGCTCGTAGTACTGCTTGGCCAGAAAGTAGTACCCAAGGCGTTCACCGCACTCGAGGGTCTTGCCATCGGCCGCCAGCTCCCGCTCGCAGGCGGCGTAGTAATCGTTACCGGCGATACATCCCGCGTCGCTCCCATTGCGCTCGAACCAGCGGAGCTCATCGCTCTCGGCGCCGTGCTGTAAGAGGTATTCCGCGACCACCCCTGGCAGCGTTCGGCCGTAGGCGAGCTCGTAACCGATGAAGCGTAACTCGTTGAGGAAGCTGGCCTCGCTCACGGTGGACGGGTCAACCGGATGGGCGAACTCGCACGAGTCGGACTGGATGAAGATGCCCTCTGGCCTGAGCCTGCGGACCTCCTGGTGGGCCTGGACGATGCAGCGGCCGATGTTGAGCATCGCGCGTGTGAAGGCCTCCGGGCTTCGCTGCTGCTCGTTCCAGTAGCCGAGCCTGGCGGAGAAGTTGGCGGTGAC
>DASWQQ010000108.1:0-21640 GCA_036403615.1 Candidatus Dormiibacterota bacterium
CCGCCCGCATCGTCCCATTGCTCTGCTGCCCCAGCATGCTCGCAGTCTCACGCGAGGTCAGGTAACCGACAAACAATCCTTTGTCGACCAGGAAGGTGCGCTGCGCCGGGACTCCTTCGTCGTCCCAGCCGAAGGTGCCGAGCCCGGTCGGTGTGAGCGCATCCGCGGTGATGGTGACGGAGCTCGAACCGTAGCGCAGATGGTTGAGCTTTTCCGGAGTCATGAAGCTGGTCCCCGCGTAGGCCGCCTCCATCCCGAAGACACGGTCGAGCTCGGTCGGGTGACCACAGGATTCGTGTATCTGGAGGGCGGTCTGGCTGGCGTCGAGGATCAAGGTCCTCACCCCGCCTGGACACTGGGGCGCCTTGAGCAGGGCCACCGCCTCGTCGCCGATGCGGCCACCGTGACGGTCCAGCCCAAGTGCCACCACGTACTCGTAACCCCCGGCCCCCTGGTGGCGGCCGAAGGAGTTTGGGTAGGACCGGGTCTGAACGTCGTCCGGGCTGGTCGCGGTGGCTTCGATGCCGGCGCCGCTCTCGTAAAGGGTCTGCTCGGTGAACGCCCCCTCGGTTGAAGCGAAGAGCTTCAGCTCGCGAATAAATTCCATCGAGCCCTCACGGACGGTGACCCCCTCGGTCTCTCCCATCGCCGCGTCGGCCCGAAGCAGAAGATCGACCTTTTCCGAGAGGGGAACCGCAAATGGGTCTCGCTCCACTGGAGTCGAGTACTCACCACGGGAGGTGACCGGCGAGCCCAGGTTCACCCGAGTGGTTAGGACCCGGCCGCTGGCGCGGGCGATGCGCATCGCCCGCTCGACAACCAGCTCGACCTCATCGCGATTGAGCCGGGCACTTCCGGCAAATCCCCAGGCGCCATTGACCAGTACCCGGACCCCAAAGCCCTCGGTCGAGTCGTCGGAAACGGAGGCAAGGGCACCATTCTTGACCGCCAGATTCTGCTGCAGGTGGTGAGTGATGCGCACGTCCGCGTAGGCGGCACCCTTCACCTGGGCCGCGTTCAGAGCGGTCTCAGCCAGTTCTTTCATTGCTGCAGATTACGGCAGAGCGCTGCCCCTGTCCTCGCTATGAGTTGATGTACCAGTCGGCGGTCTGGTTCATCCACCAGAACTCATTGCCTTTGTAGCCACCGAGCTTTTTGTTGTACGCCTCGACGTCGACAGCCTGGTACAGCGGGATCTCCGGCAAGATCTCGGCCAGCCGCTTTTGCGCCACGATGTACTTGTCCTTGCGGTCGGTCACCTTGACAGAAAGGCGGGCCTGGTCGAGGGCCTGGTCCAACTGCGGATCACTGAGGAAGGTGGTGTTCTGACCCACGCATCCGTTGGCATCGGTCGGAATCTGGGAACTGTGGTAGGCGGTGTAAGCCAGCGAATCCGGCTCGGCCGGGTAGCTGTAGTTGTTCGTGTACATGGCGAGGTCGAAGTTGTGGCTGTAGATCACGCCGCCACTCGTGCATGACCCGAACATGCGCGTCGACGGCTGGTTGGCGAAGGGCTTGATCACCTGAACGCCGATCGCAGCCAGGTCGGCCGCGACCACCACCTCTTGCTCCTCCCGCAGGGGAAGCGTTGTGGTCACCAGGTGAAGCTGGACACAGCGTCCCTGTGGGTCGGTCCGGAAACCGCGGCAGCCGCCACTGCTCTGCAGCTTGTAGCCGTTGTCGTCGAGCAGTTTGTTGGCGGCCGCGACGTCGTACTGCGTGTGCTTGGCGCTCGGGTCGAGACACCAGGCGCCGGTCTGGATGCACATCCAGGCATCCGGGGGAACCACCGTCTTGCCGAGCAGCAGCGTATCGACGATCTTCTGCCGGTCGATCGCCATCAGGATCGCCCTTCGCAGGTTGACATCGCTGAGGAAAGTGTTGTGCAGGTTTATGTCGAGGTGCTCGGAGGCGCTGTCGAGGATGGTCACGGTGGTTACGTCGGGAAGTCGCGAGAGCGGCGGCAGTAGGGAGGGGCGGAGGTCGAGTCCCATGTCGATGGTGTTGGTGCGCAGCTCGTTGTACTCGGCGTTGGCGTCGGGGTCGAACTTAACCCTGATCTGGTCCAGGTAGGGCTGATGGGGTCCCCACCAGTGCTTGTTCTTGACGAGCGTCAGGTGGTCACCGGTCACCCACTCCTTGAAGATGAAGGGGCCCGTGCCCACCATCACCTTGTCGAGTGTGTCCGACCCGTTGTAGCCGCCGGGGACATTGACCGTGACCTTGTCGTGGGTGATGTCGCCGGTCTTTGTCCAGACCTGCTGCAGCAGGTGGTCGGGGAGGATGCCGTATGGCCCCGTCCCAAGGGTGAGGTAGGCAGCGTAGACGCTCCTGAAATGAACCACTGCGGTGTGATCGTTGGGTGTGTCCACCCTGTCCACCTGGTCCCAACCACTGGTCGAGACCAGGGGAGTGGGGTTCTTGTCCCGGTACTTCAGCCACCAGAAATCGAAGGTTGAACGGACGTCCTTGGCGCTGAAGGGGACGCCGTCATGCCATTTGACCCCGGTCCGCAGCTTCCAGGTGACGTCCATACGATCACCGGTGACCTTGACGTCCCCGTTCTCCAGGCTGGGAACTTCCGTCGCCAGCTGCGGGACCCAGTAGTCGGTCAGCCTGGGATTGGAGGGA
The DNA here is from genome assembly GCA_036403615.1 of Candidatus Dormiibacterota bacterium. GTDB lineage: Bacteria > Chloroflexota > Dormibacteria > CF-121 > CF-121 > JALYYC01. The sequence continues at coordinate 2,632 of DASWQQ010000108.1, forward strand.
ACGTCCTGGTTTGCCTTGACGGTGAGGAGCCCCTCCACCACCGGGTTGATGTAGGCGCAGGCATGCGATGCCGTGGCGGTGATGTTGCAGGCAAGGAAGCTGTCCTGTTCCTGCCAGGAGGCCACCGTCACGCTCCCCCCCGGCCTGGCGGTGTTGGTGTTGGAAGTGTTCGCCGGCGAGCAGGCGGCGAGCAGCACGATCGCCACCAGGGTTACGCCGGTCGACCTCCGTAGCCGCCGGCTGGTCGCGGTCATCGGGACCTCCTCGCGCGTATCCGGCTCGATGCCCGACGGCGCCATCCGGATTCAGCGCCGCCTCCGGGCGGCTGCGGTCGCGCAGGCCGGTATTCTACGGGCGGCCGTCGCGAGCGGTCAACGAATGCCGCCCTTTTCCAAGCATTTCTAACAGCGCAGGCCCAGTTTTCGGAGCTCGTCCCCCGCTTCCTCAACCAATCCACCAGTCAGCCGCGTTCCAGAGGCTGGTCGCCGCACCCGAGTTCGGCTGCAGGTTGTGAAGACGCTGGCTGGTAAGCACCGTCTGCACCCGCTCGAAGAGTGGCAGTTCCGCCCCGAGGCGAGCGTAGGCTCGCTCGAAGGCGGCGTAAGCCTGCACCCGTTCGCCCAGCAGCAGGGTCCGGCGTCCCCGGTCAAGGCTGCGGTCGATCTCGGCGCTTGCGACTCGGCTGAAGTTCGCGCCCACTCCCTGGTTCTTTTCGGTGGGGATCTGCGAAGAGTGCTCGAGGGGGTAGATCGAGTCCGGGTCTGCGCCGGTGCTAAAGGTCCAGAGCCCGGCCTCGAACTTGCCCTGCTCCAGAAGCCCGCCCTGGGCGAAGCCGCTGAAGATCGCGCTCGAGTGGGCGTCTTTCGGTATCACATCGACTCCCAGCCTGCGCCATTGCGCGATCAGTTCAGCCCGCAGCGCGGTGCGTAGGGGGTCACCGAGAGCGGCCAGCAGGCTGAAGGAGAGGCGCCTGCCGTTTTTTACCCTGATCCCATCGCCTCCTTGAACCCAGCCATCGCGATCCAGGGCCTGAGCAGCTCCGGGGGCATCGAATCGGAGGCCGGGGTCGGCGTCGTGGAAATCGTGCAGGAGACTGGAGACGGGCGAAGAGGCAACCGGCACCTGTCCCTGGAACAGTTTCTGCACGATCGCGGCCCGATCGATCGAGCTGCGCAGGGCCTGCAACAGCACCGGGTCGCCCTTCCAGGGCGGCGATACGCCGGTCTGCGGGTTGGGGTCCGCCTGGTTGAAGCTGACCTGCTCGTAGGAAAGCGCCGGGCGCCGTTGCGGACTGCTCCCGCCGGTGCCACCCAGGCTGGCAAGCTGTTCGTCCGAGATCTCGAGCGCCAGGTCGACCTGGCCCTTGCGCGCCGCGTCGATCAGCTGCCCCGCTTCCGGATAGATCCGGAACAGAATGCTGTCTAGATGCGGGCGCCGGCCGGCACGCCCCTCAGACCAGGCGTTATTCCGGACCAGCGAGATGTGGTCGTCGGCTACCAGCTCGTCGATCTTGAAGGGACCACTGACCACGTCAGGCCGGCTGAAGTACGGGCTGGCCGCCATACCGGCGGGGGGGACGTCCGCCAGCCGGTGCTGAGGGAGGATGGCAGAAAAGAGGTCCACATACTGCGGGTAGATACGGTCGAAGTTGAGCGCGAAATGCCGGGCGTCGCGAACGACGAGGCTGGCGATTGCGCCGTAGCCATCTGAATTGAGAGGAGTCCCCGGGCGGGAATTCTTGATCGTGCGCCAGGTGAATTCGACGTCGGCGGTGGTGAGCGGCTGACCGTCCGACCAGCGCAATCCGGCCCGAAGTTGGTAGCTGACCGTCATCCGCTGCGACGCCCGGTCCCAGGTCACCCCACCGTTGTCCAGCGTCGGTACGTCTGACGCCAGGTCTGCTATGGGCTGCAGCTGCGCGTCGCGGCGCGTGAGCCCGGCAAAGAGCAGCGAATCGATCTCGCGGGCGGGGGCCTCGTCGTTGTACAGCGGCGAAAAATCGGTCGGACTCTCCCAGTCTCCGACGATCAGGCTGCCACCTTCCCGCCGAGCAGCCTCGGGGCGGTAGGCAGAGGGGGACGGGGCGCTGGCCGCGGGCCGTGCGCCGCCGACGCCGCCGGGCAGGCTGTTGCAGCCACCAAGAACGGGGGCCAGGATCAGGGCGAGGGCCGCGAGCCTAGATCGTATCGAGGATTTTGCGGCGTTTCCGCTGAAACTCACTCTCGGTGATGGCGCCCCGCTGTCGGAGCTTCTCCAGCTGGCCCATGTCGGAAACCAGGTCGACAAGTGGGGATGCAAGGCGTTTGTTGAGATGAAGCTCACCGACGCCGTCGAATTCGGCCGGCCTCGCGTCCCACGATTTGACGTAGAAGAGCGCTTTGACGGCCGTGTAAGGAACACCCAGGGTCTCGATGTGGTCCCGCTCCTGGCTGAGCAGCCGCAACTTGATACCGTGCCGGCCGGGTTCCAGGGACCCGTCCAGGTAGCCTTTCAGCACCTCGCCATCCTGAAAGCGGATGGCAACCTTCTTGCCCGACCGGGAGCTCTCCGCCTGGGTGGGCTTGCCGGCCGCGATCGTGATTCGCTTGATCGAGGGCATCGGGATCAGGGCCCGCTCGTTGTTGCTGGACTCGGCAAACTCGAGCTCGATCTGCGGTTGGTCCAGGTCGACCACCCCCGCGTGCCCCTCCATGATCTCGTCATCGAGGAAGCGGACGGTGATCGTCGCGTCTTTTCGAGGGCTTTGGGTTGACAAGTAGATACCCCTGCGCAGGTTTGACGTCAGCGGCATTATAACGGCGGCATTCCGGCAGACTTGCGGAAAAATCGCAGCCCTGTGACAAAGCTGGAAATTACGCCCACAGGGGGTGGAATCGGCGCAAGAACCGGTGCTATGATGGCGCCCGCGACTCGGCGGGAGGGACCCCAACGACAATCGATTTTGCCGAGTCCGGGGTGGAAATAAGATCACGACTCGAGTAGCAAAAGGCCCCTCGGACCTCGACCTCATCCGTGACTACCTGGCGGGCGACGTGGCCGCCTTCGACACACTCTTCAAGCGTTACCACAAGGCGATCTACGGCCTGACCTTCCGGCTCTTACGGGATCGCCAGCTGGCCGAAGACCTGACCCAGGAGACCTTCTTCCAGATCCTTCGGACCATCCACCGGATCAACGACAGCTTCAACTTCTCCGCCTGGATCCATCGGATCGCGACCAACCTTTGCTACGACGAGCTCCGCCGGCGTAAGAAATTCCCCGAAGCCCAGGAGATCGACGACGAGGAGAACGAGGAGGCGGTCCTCCAGGTTCCCGACGGCGATGCCCGTAAGAGCCCGGAAGTCGCGCTCGAGATCAGTGAGCTGCGCGACGCCGTCTGGTCAGTGGCGCGACGACTGCCTGACAAGTACCGCCTGGTCCTCACCCTGCGTGAGCTCCAGGGCCTGAGTTACGCCAACATCGCACGCAAGATGAACGTTTCCGAGAGCGCAGTCGAAACCCTCCTGCACCGCGCCCGCCGCCGCTTCAAGGAGGAGTTTCTCTACATGGAGGGCAAGGCCCAGACCGAGGAATCGCGCTGCCCGACGATCGCCTACCTGCTCGATAACTTCCCGCCCGGCACGCTACGCCGAGAGCAGCGCAAAATGGTCGCCCAGCACCTGGACCAGTGCGCCACCTGCTCCGAGGCCTATCCAAACCCGCCGCACCTGCAGCGAAACGACGTGGTCGTGCCGCTCAACAGCGAGGTCAGCGCCCGCCGCCTCACCTCCAAGGTGCGTCATCCGAAGATCTCCTTCATGGATGGGCGCCTTCAGGGCGGTTTCCGCAAGCATTAGGGCCCGGCGCGCAGAAAGCTAGCTACAACCCGAGCGGTCGCCTCCACCAGCAGCGACCTCGCCTGCCGCAGGGCTTGATCAAGGGGCATCCCCCCCGGTGAGGACGCCACCAGCTGGTCGAACAGCTGCGATAACTCGGCGTCCTCCTCGACCTGGCCACCGATCCCGATCACGGGCACACCGGCGGCGCGAGAACGGCGGGCGACCGCCGCCGGCCCCTTACCGAAGCGGGCCGTCTGGAAGTCGATCCGACCTTCGCCGGTCAGCACCAATGCGGCGCCTTCGAGCCGCTCGTTGAAGCGGAGCGCCTCGAGCACCATCTCCGCTCCCGGCTGGAGCCGTGCTCCGGTAAAAGCGATCAGGCCGGCGCCAAGCCCACCGGCCGCCCCGGCGCCCGGGGTCTGCTCCACGTCTTTACCGAGATCGCGCTGGATGACCGCCGCCAGCTGGCCTAGCGCAGCATCCAGCCGGTCCACCAGCGCTGGCGAGGCCCCCTTCTGTGGTCCATAGACGGCGCTGGCGCCCTCCGGCCCGGTGAGCGGATTGGTTACGTCGCTTGCCACCTGCACCGTCGCCCCGCTCCAGTCGCTGTAAACGCCCCCGGTGTGAATCCGGCTGAGGCGCTCCAGAGCGAGCCCGCCCGGTGGCAGCTCCTGCCCCTGCCCATCGAGCAAGTGATAGCCGAGCGCCTGCGCCATCCCGGCGCCACCGTCGTTGGTGGCGCTGCCGCCGATGCCGACGATGAAGCGGTCTACCCCGCGGTCCCGCGCATCCTGGAGCAGTTGGCCGACGCCGAAGGTGGTGGTGATGGCGGGATCACGGCGGTCGGCCGGCACCAGCGAGAGGCCGGCTGCGCGGGCCATCTCGATCACTGCCGTCCTACCGGAATCGATCAACCCGTACTCGGCTTCGACCTGATCCCCCAGGGGGCCGCGCACTTCCAGCCGCTTGAGGCTGCCGCCGGCGGCCGCCACCAGCGCCTCGACTGTGCCATCGCCTCCGTCGGCGATCGGTACCAGGTCCACCTGGGCTGCTGAGGTCACGCGCCTGATGCCCTGCGCCATTGCCTCTGCGGCCTCGCTCGCGCTCAGGCTCCCCTTGTAGGCGTTGGGCGCGACGACGATCCGCACAGCCGGCTCAGGCGACTTCGCTAGGAAGGGCCGGGTGAGCCGATCAGTAGACCGGCGTCAACCAGTGACGGTACTTGTCGTTTCGACCCCGGACGATGTCGAAATAAAGCTTCTGGACGCGGGCCACGACCGGGCCGACGGTCCCCTCGCCAATCGACCGGTGGTCGACCTCGATCACGGGTGAGATCTGGGCCCCTGTGCCGCAGAGGAAGACCTCGTCGGCAATATAGAGTTCGGACCGGTCGATCGACTTCTCGTGGACCTCCATGTCGAGCTCCTTCCGAAGCAACTCGATCATTCCATTCCGGGTGAGTCCTTCCAGGATGTTGTCGGAGGTCGGGGGGGTGAATACCTTGCCCTCGCGGATGACGAAGATGTTCTCGGCGCTGCCCTCGCAGACGTGACCGTCGTGGGTTAGCATGATCGCCTCGTCGTAGCCGTTCTCCATCGCCTCGGTCTTGGCCAGGGCGGAGTTCACGTAGATCCCGGTGATCTTGGCGCGGGGCGGCGCGGCATTGTCGTCGATCCGCCGCCAGCTCGAGACCATGCAGCGGATTCCCCGCTCGATGTCGACGTAGTTGCCGTACGGGGTCACGTAGATGGCAAAGGAATTCTTGAGGTTGTGAAGCCGGACACCGATCTCTTCCGAGCTCTTGAAGGCGAAGGGTCGAATGTAGACATCCTGGCGGAAGTTGTTCTTGCGGACGAGCTCGATCGACACCTGGCAGAGCTCGTCCAGGCTAATCGGGATCTTGAGCTTTAGCACCTTGACGGAGCGCTGCAGGCGGGCATAGTGCTCCTGCAGCTTCAGGATGAACAGCTGCTCGTGTTCCGGACTCCAGTAACCCCGGATCCCTTCGAAGACCCCGGTACCGTAATGCAGGGCGTGCGTCATCAGCCCGAGCCGGGCGTCGCCGTATCGCTTCACCTCTTGATCGAGGTAGACCCAGTACTGCGACTGCTCCTTGCGACGAGCCTCGGCCGCACGAGTGACGCCCTCTGCCTTGATCGCCATCGAGCGACGACCTCCTTTGGCCTGCTTCAGGCCGCCGTGAACTGGGCCGGAAGTCCGGTCTCCGGGACCCTGTTTGGATTATATGCCCGCCCCTGATGGCAGGCAATCGGCCAAATGGATGTAACCAAATGGGCCTGGATTGAGTTCAGAAAATGCTGTGCTAAGCTTGGGGCGCCGGTGGCCCGTTTAGGTATGAACCCCCGGGTGGTGCGCTGGTTCACCCCCGGTCTCCACGTCAAGCGTTGGCTTGTCCTCCTGATGCTCGGGATGGTCATGGTCAGCCTGGGAATCGGCTATGCGTTGCGCAACTTCTACGCCTCCGGCGTGGTCTTCCCCGGCTTCACCTACTACCTGACGCTGCAGTTCCTTCACCGTTACGTGCGCGCCGTACTGTTCGGCGCACTGGGCCTAGGCGTCATCCTCTACGCCCTCTACAAGGTGACCCAGTCGGTGCTCGGTCCCTTCCTGCCGGGCCGCAATCGGGCGCTCTCGGAGATCATCTATAACTACCGGTTTCTGCAGAAGGGGCCAAGGGTGGTCGCGCTGGGCGGGGGAACAGGCCTCTCCACGCTGCTTCGCGGGCTGAAGAAATACACCGGCAACCTGACCGCGATCGTCACGGTTGCCGATGACGGGGGCAGTTCCGGCCGGCTCCGCTCGGAGTACCGCATCCTGCCGCCGGGCGACTTCCGCCAATGCATCACCGCCCTCGCCGACGTCGAGCCGCTGATGACGACGCTGTTTCAGCATCGCTTCACCGAGGGGAGCCTGAACGGCCACTCCTTCGGAAACCTCTTCATCATGGCCATGGCCGAGATAACGGGCGACTTCGAGCACGCCATCCGCGAGTCCGGGCGCGTCCTGGCCGTCCGCGGCCAGATCGTGCCTTCGACGTTGCGAGACGTGACCCTGATCGCGGAGATGGCCGACGGCGAGACGCGCGTGGGGGAATCGAGCATCCCTCATGCGAACGGACACCCGGTGGAGAGTGAGAACGAAGGCGGCGGAGTCGCGACCGCGACTGCCATCAAGCGGGTCTTTCTACAGCCCGAGCCGACCATCAACCCGGAAGCCGAGGAGGCCATCCTCAATGCCGAACTGATCACCGTCGGACCGGGAAGCCTTTACACCAGCATCCTTCCAAACCTGGTCGTGGATGGGATGGCGGAGGCGCTCAAGGCCTCACCAGCCATCAAGGTCTTCATCTGCAACGTTGCCACCCAGCCTGGCGAGACAGATTTCTTTCGGGTCAGCGATCACCTGAAAGCGATCGAAAGCCACCTGGGCAGCAACATCTTCGACTTCGTGGTCATCAACAGCAACAACAATTTTCCGCTGCCGCCGTCGGCGCAGACGGCGGGCATCAAGCGCGTGATCTACGACCAGGCAACGGTGGCCCAGCGCAGCATCCATGCGGTACTGGTGGATGTGGTGAACTCCCGGATCTCCACGCACCATGACCCCGACAAGCTGGCCAAGGCCATCATGAAGAAGATCTGGAGGTCTTGAGCCGGGACTGACGGCGGCGCCACCAGCTGCTGAAGGCATCCTCACCGAAAAACGCGGCCAGGGCGAAGGCGACGCCGCCGATGATGTCGACGACGTAGTGCTCCCCCAGGTAGACGATGCTGAACCAGACACAGAAGGTGTAGGCGAGCAGGGGGATTGCACGGCTTCTGAAGACGCGAGCAGCGTAGAGATAACCCAGGAATGGGTAGGCGGCGTGCATCGATGGCATCGCCGCGTACTTGTTGGCATAAAAGAAGTGATAAATCGTCGCGGGTGTCGCTACCCCCGGCAGGTCGGTGAAGCTGGGCAGGGTATGGTCGATGATCTTGACCACGCCGGGCAGCGCGATCCAGGGCGGCGCCACCGGCACGAGCAGGTAGAAGAAGAAGGCGGCGAAAGACATCGCGATCAGCGTCCTCGAGAAACGAAGGAACTCCTGGCGCGCAACGATCCAGAGCAGGTAACCGACACCAAGCGGGAAGGCGAAATGGAGAAAGTAGAACATCGTGGCCGCGATGTCGTACCAGCGCACCTCGCCGGCGCGATAGAGGGCGTGCTGCAAAAAGAGCGTGGGAACCTGCCCGAAGCTGATCAAGCGCTCCAACGAGGTCACGTCGTGGATGGGCATGCCGACCTTGCCGCTCAGGCCGCGCAGATACTCGTAGGAGAGGAAGAGTACGAGGAAGGGAACCCAGTCCGCCAGGAACAGCTTGCCTCGGCCGAGAACAAGCGCCGCGATCAGCATCAGGATCAGGAAACGTTCGGGTGAGACAGAGAGGTGCAGCACGAAGACCATGAAGAGCGTCACGGCCGAGAGGTAGCCGGCGACCAGCGAGGGGATCAGCCAGGAACGCCGCCTCGGCCCAGTTGGCGGCTGCATCCGGGAAAGCTTACGGGGAAGCCGCCTTAGACGACCCTGAGAACTATGGATGATAGGGCGGATTCGCCCGTTTGCGTCGTTATATTGGGGCGAAGATGATCGACAGCCACGCCACCGAGAGCCCGCTGCGTGCGCAGCGCGTCCTGGTCGTGGATGACGAGAAGAGCATCGTCGACTTCATCCAGCTGGGCCTCCAGTACGAAGGCTTCCAGGTCCAGGTCGCAGCTGACGGGATCGCCGCCCTGCGCTTGATCAGCGAGTTCAAACCCCACGTCGTGGTGCTGGACGTGATGATGCCGCGCATGGACGGGCTCGCGCTTGCCGAGGCTGTGCGCGGTAACAAGGACATGGGAATAATCATCCTCTCCGCCAGAGATGGGGTGTCCGACCGAATCAAGGGCCTCGAGGTCGGTGCGGACGATTACCTGGTCAAGCCCTTCGACTTCGGCGAGTTGCTCGCCCGGATCCGGGCGGTGATGCGCCGGCGCAATCCGTCAGCAGGCCCGCAGCTGCAGGCGCAGGACGTGGTGATGGATGAAGCCGCCCGGGAAGTTCGGCGCAATGGGAAGCTGGTCGAGCTCTCCGTCCGCGAGTTCGACCTGCTCAGGCTGCTCATGATGCATCCCAACCAGGTACTGGCCCGTGACCGCATCCTGGACCAGGTCTGGGGCTACAACTTCTTCGGCGACGCAAACAACGTCGAGGTGTACATCCGGTACCTCCGCCAGAAACTCGCTGACGAGAAGCACGAGCTCATCCAGACGGTCAGGGGAGTGGGTTACCGGATCAGGCCATGATTTCGCGACGCCTTCCGTCGCGTTTCCACTCATTGCGCTGGCGCCTCACCAGTCTCTATATCGGCCTCCTCGCGCTGCTCCTCATCCTGCTCGGGCTGGCGCAATACTTCGCCGCGCGTGAGGTCCTCTTTCGTAGCAATGCGGACGTCCTGAGCAGTGAGTACAATGCCGTGGCGCAGGCCTTCCGCAAGCAGGTCGCAACCCGACCGACGGGCAGCGTAACGCCGCTGCGAGCCCTGCTGCTGTCGCAGCAGTTCGCCGCAGAGCTGCGCTCGCGGCGGATTTCTTCGGCAATTTTCGACCTGAATGGAGGCTTGCTGGTAGCGGCCCCGGCCTCGCTCGCCCCGCAGTCGCCGCCGCCAACGCTTCGAACGACTGATTACCTGAACGCACTTCGAGGCAGGCCGCAGGCCTACTATGTCGCGGCCGGGTCCAATGGCTCCAGCCCCTACCTGCTGGTTCTGAACGTGATCAAGAACGGTACCCGGCCGATCGGTGTCGCCCAGCTCGCCGTACCCACCGACGACATCGACCGGACTCTACGGCTTGACCGCGAAGTCGCCATCGCGGGATCGCTGCTGGTGCTGGTGTTGGCGCTGCTGCTGAGCCCGCTGATCATCGGCAAAGCCCTGCATCCACTGCAGGAGATGGCCGGTAGCGCCAGGGCACTGGCACAGGGTGACTACACCCAACGCGTCGCCGTACCCCGAACCAACGACGAGATAGGTGGCCTGGCCAGCGCTTTCAACAGGATGGCAGCGGGTATCGAGCAGGCCTTCGAGGTTCGGCGACGATCCGAAGACCGGATGCGGCAGTTCGTGGCGGACGCCTCCCACGAGCTTCGGACGCCTTTGACCTCGATCGGCGGTTACATCGACGTGCTGAGCCGGCGACATGAGGTCGATATGGATCTTCTGCAAACGTCGCTGCGCGCGATGCAGCGGGAAAGCGCCAGGATGAATCACCTCGTCAACGACCTGCTGGCTCTAACCCGCTTCGAGTCCGGCGCTGCTGCCAACCGCAGGCCCCTTGCGCTCGACCGCTGGCTCAATGAGACGCTCGATGAGATCAACCTCAGGGAGTTGGGCGTGCCGGAGAGCCGCAGCTTTGAGCCGGGACTCTTCGTCATGGCGGACCCGGATGCGCTCAAGCAGGTGGTCGTCAACCTGGCTCAAAACGCCCTCAAGTACGCCCCCGGGGCGGCGCAGAGCTGGCGCGTGGCGGCCGAGGACGGCGCCGCCGTGATCCGTTTGGAGGATGCCGGGCCCGGCATCCCGGCGCAGGACCTACCCCACGTATTCGAGCGCTTCTACCGTGGCGCACGGGCGCGGGAAGCGGCGGGGGGCTCCGGTTTAGGCCTGGCGATCGCGCGGTCCATCATCGCGTCCCACGAGGGCCGGATTGAAGCTGGAATGGCTGCGGGGGGCGGCGCCAGCTTCACCATCCGGCTCCCTCGAGTTCAGGGGGCGTAAGTCCTGCGGTCCTCTCGACGCATTCGCCAGCGTCGGACGATTGCAAACAGACCGATAGCGACGATCAGCGCCACGATCACCGCAAAGGAGGGCGAGAGCACGAGGGGCGTTCGCAGCTTTGGCGCGACCGATTGTGGGCTGCTGCTCTGCGGCGCTGCCGTGGGGCGAGCGCTCGCGCTCGGAGCGTTGGAGGCGCTGGTTCCGCCGATGGCGGCGGCCGCATCCTGTATCCGGTAGGCACCCGCCTGGCCGGTCGTCGGGTTCCAGGCTGCCGCGACCACCTGCAGCGGGCTTAAGGGCTGGAGTGCCAGCGCGGTGATTCGAGGCCGAGCCGGAAGACCCGCGCCAAGCGCGCTCCAGCTCGCGCCCCGATCGAGTGAACGAAAAACGCCGCCGTTGCCCAGGTCGGTATCGCTGGCAACGTAGATCTGGTCGGCATTTGCGGGGTTGAAGAGCACCAGGTTGATATCGCCGGCGGGTAGCCCGCTGACGGTGCTCCAGGTCGAACCCCGGTCGTCGCTTCGGAAGAGACCCTGCGAGGTGCCGGCTATGACGGCTGGCTGGCTGCCGCCTGAGGCTGCAGGCGCCACCGCGATGCTTGCCACCGTTGCGTCCGAGGGGACATTCGCCTTGACGAGATGCCAGTTGGCGGTCAGGTCCTCGCTCTGGTAGAGGTAGCCACCTCCGCTGCTTCCGTTGTCGACGCCGGCGAAAAGCGTGAAACCGCCGGCCTTGGGCAGGAAGGCCACGGCGGAAACATCGAGCTCAGCCAATCCGAGCGCGTGCCAGCTCACACCGCCATCGGTCGAGTCGAACACGCCCCGGGAGGTGCCGGCCAGCAGGGTCCCGCCGAGCACGTCGATGGAGCGAACGTCAGTAGGAAGCCCTGCACTCGCATCCGTCCATGTTTTTCCCTCGTCCACCGACTTGAGCATTCCATTCAACTGCGTCCCGGCATAGGCTGTCGACGGCTGTTGCTGATCGAATCGGACCACCCAGGCGGCATCCACCGCCGGCGTCACCATCGTCCAGCTTGCCCCGGCGTCGGCGCTTCGCAGGATGCCGCGTCCCTGGGTGGCTGCGAGCATCACGGAGGGGTGTGCCCGGGAGGCGCTAAAGGACCAGACCGGTCTGTCCGGCTGCCCTGGTGCCTGCGCTCCGGTGGCTGCCCAACGGGTGTCGGCCGCGCCCGCGGGCAGGGAGATCAGGGCCCCGGTAGCAGCCAGGGTGAGCGCCAGGGGGATGTGGGCAAGGAAACGTCTCACGTCGGGTGCCGGAAAAACCGTGTAAGGATATCAGACCTTCCACCTTTGGACTCGCCGTGCTGAATCGAGCGTGTTGCCGCGAAAGCTCGACTACAATGCGGAACGTGCGACAGCTTCGGCAGGCGCTGCAAAACGTCCCGCAGCTGCTGCTGGTGCAGCCGGAGCAGCTCAATTACGACCTCGCCTTCGGACTGGCCCTCGTCCCCTTGCTGGTGGCGGCCATCGTTTTCTTCCGCCAGGACGCGGTCCTGCTGCTTGCCGTCTCACTGCTTGCCGGGGTCGTCTGCCTGCTCGGTCTGCAACTCGGTCGCCTCAGCTTCGGACTGCCGGCCTGGGTCGGGCACCGGGCCAACCACCCGCTGGTCGCCAGCGTCCTGATCTCCTGCTTTCTCTCACCAAAAACGCCTCTGTGGCTGGCTGCCGCCGCCGTGATCCTCTTCACCGTTCTCGACACCTTCGTCTGGCCTCAGCTGCGGCGGGTGATGCTTCATCCGGCGCTGATCGTCTTCGGCCTCATCTTCATTGCGGAACGACAATTGGGATCCGGCTTCGTCAACCCCTTCGATGGGCGTCGACTTGCCGACCCACTCACCCTCTGGTACCAGCTGCGAATCGTGGTTGACCCGATCAAGCTCTATGTGGGCAACGTGCCCGGCCCGGTCGGTGCAACCTCGGCAGGCGCGATCCTCATCGGACTCGTATACCTCTGGTACGCAAGAAAGGTTTCGCTGGGAATCATCATCGGGTTCCTGATCGGGGTCGCCGTTCCCGCTCTTTTGATCGGCTCCGACGTTGCCTTTCAACTGAGCTCAGGGCCGGCGCTCTTCCTTGCCGGGTTCATCGCCGCCGACCGCCGCCGAGTGCTCGTTGCTGAGCCCTTCACGCTTGCCTTCGGTGTCGCCGCGGGGGCGGCGAGCATGGTATTACGCGGTTACGGCCAGGGCCAGGAGGCAACCTGGGAAAGCCTTCTGTTGATGAGTACGCTGGTGACGGTATACCTCCGGGTCAGCTCAATGCTGGCCGGGACCTCGCGCGGGAAGGCCGCGGGTCGGCCGCTTCGCGCCCTTGCGCTTGCCTCGGGCCGCCAGGCCGCTACGGTTTCGAACCAGGTTCGCCAGCCGGCGATGGCGATGGCGCCGGGCGGCCCCGGCTTGCGCCGCCAGCCGGCCGCCGCGGGGTTCGATACCGGCACCGATTCCAACGACCTGGTGCGACAGATGCGGAGCGCAGCTTCCCGAGGCGGAAGGCAGGCGCCGGGCAATACAGCTCTCACCCGCATTGTGAGCCTCATCACTTTCAATCCGCTCGGGCTATGGCTGACCTGGACGAGCGGGTTGAGCCTGAGCGCCAAGCGGCTGATCACGCTCGGCTCCGTGCTCTGGTACTTAGTGGCGGCTGCCCTGCTGTTCGCGCTGACGCACCTGCGCTAAGTTCCGCCTGCCTCCGTCCATCCAGATGGTCTGATCCCGAGCCGGTCCCACGGAAACAATGTCGATCGGGGCCCCGCAAAGCTCGGCCAGGCGATCCAGGTAGCGTCGGGCCGCCTGGGGCAGGTGCTGCGGCTGGCGCACCTCGGCCGTCGAGGTACCCCAACCTGGAAGCTCCTCGTAGACCGGCTCGCAATGTTTTAGATGGCTGATGTTCGACATCGGGTAGGCGAGCAGCTCACCCTTGCTTCGGTACCCGGTGCAGATCCGGACCGGGTCGAAACTGTCCAGCACGTCGAGCTTGGTCAGGGCGATCGACCCGATTCCGTTGAGCGCCACGCTGTAGCGGGCAACCGCAGCGTCGAACCAGCCGACGCGGCGCGCCCGACCGGTCGTGGTCCCAAACTCAACCCCGATCTCACGCATCTGGTCACCGAGCCTATCCAGCAACTCGGTGGGAAGCGGTCCATAGCCCACCCGGGTGGTGTAGGCCTTGAACACCCCCATGGTGAGGTCGACCGAGGTTGGCGCGATGCCCGAGCCGGTAAGGGCTCCACCGGCGGTCGGCGAGGAGGAGGTGACGTATGGATAGGTGCCGAAGTCGAGGTCGAGCATGCTCCCCTGGGCGCCCTCGAGGAGAATCTGCTGTCCCGCCTGCACGGCCTCGTGGACCATTGGAAAGATGTCCTGGATGTGGCGGCCCAGCCGCTCACCGTAAGCGGTGTACTCGCGCATGATGGCCTGCTTGTCCAGCGGCTCCACCTGGTAGAGCTGCTGGAGGATGGGATTCTTGATTTTTCCGAGAACGAAGTCGAGCTTCTTCTCGAGGAAGCGAGGCTTGAGCAGGTCGCCAGCCCGGAACCCGATGCGGCGGATCTTGTCGGCGTAGGCAGGCCCGATTCCACGCCAGGTGGTCCCCAGCCGGTCATCACCACGCTGCTCCTCCTCCAGCTTATCCATGATGGGATGCCAGGGCATGATCAGGTGGGCGCGGTCTGAGATCACGAGACGGTCGGTGCTGATCCCGCGGGACTGCACCTGCTCCATCTCATCGATCAGTACGCGCGGGTCCAGCACCACACCGTTTCCAATCACGCAGGTGGTGCGTGGATAGAGGATGCCGGATGGGATCAGGTGGAATCGAAACTCCTGCCCGGCATTGACGACCGTGTGACCGGCGTTGTTGCCGCCCTGCGACCGGATGACCATGTCCGCCCGCTCCGAGAGCAGGTCGATGATCTTACCCTTACCCTCGTCCCCCCACTGTCCCCCGACCAGGATGGTGACCATGCTCAGTGGCGGCGATCGAGATTGACGAACTTGGTCTGCTCGTCGATGAACATCAGGTCGAGCTTCCCGGTCGGGCCGTTGCGGTGCTTGGCGATGATGATTTCCGCAATGTTGCGCTTGTCCTCAGCGACATTGTCGTTGTAGAACCGCTCGCGGTAGATGAAGAGCACAACATCGGAGTCCTGCTCGATGGAACCGCTTTCTCTGAGGTCGGCGAGCTGCGGCCGGTGATCATTGCGCTTCTCCGGTTCGCGACTCAACTGGGAGCAGGCGATAACCGGAATCTGGAGCTCGCGAGCCAGGCCCTTGAGCGAACGCGAGATATCGGAGATTTCCTGGACCCGGTTTTCCTGGTTACGTCCCTGCATCAGCTGGAGGTAGTCGACGATGATCAGGCCGAGGTTGTTGGCGGACTTGAGGCGGCGAGCCTTGGTCCTCATCTCCATCACGGAGATGTTGGGTGAGTCATCGATGTAGATCTGCGCCTCTGAAAGCGCCCCCATCGCCTGAGCGATCCGCGGCCACTCCGCATCCTTGAGGAGGCCCGTCCGCAACCGGTAGGAGTCGACGGAGGCCTCGCTACAGAGCAGGCGCGTGACGAGTTGTTGCTCGGACATTTCCAGCGAAAAGATCGCTACCGGGATCTTGTACTGGATGGATGCGTGCTGCGCGATGTTGAGTGTCAGGCTGGTCTTGCCAACGCCGGGACGGGCGGCGATTACGATCAGGTCGGATTTCTGGAAGCCGCCGGTCTTGGCATCGAGGTCGGTGAAACCGCTCGGCACCCCGGAAACAATGCTCTGGTCCTTGTGGATGGCTTCGATCTGGTCCCAGGTCGTCTTCAGGATGTCTTTGAGGGCCACGAAATCCTGCGTGATCCTGCCCTCGGCGATGTTGAATATCACGCCTTCGGCGGCGTCGAGGGCGGTCGCGGCGGGTGTCGCCTCATCGAAGCCGAGCGCCGTGATCCGCGCCCCCGCGCCGATCAACTTTCGCTTGGTGGCAGCCTCCTCAACCAGGTGGCCGTAATATTCCACGTTCGCCGCCGTCGGCACACCACCCTCCAGTTCCGCCAGGAAGGCCTGTCCGCCGATCCGATCGAGAACGCGCATCTTCTCCAGCTCGGCTGCAAGTGTCAGGAGGTCGATCGGGTCGGCGCGATCGTAAAGGTTGAGCGCGGCCCGGAATACCTGGGCGTGACTGTCCAGGTAGAAGTCCTCAGGCCGAAGGAAATCCGCGATCCGAACGATGGCGTTGCGATCTAGCATCAGGGAGCCCAGCACCGATGCCTCGGCCTCGAGGTTCTGCGGAGGAATACGCCCGCCGGTCCCCGGCGCAACCGCGGTCGAGGGAGGGTTCCTTAAGTCAACTCTCAAGCAGAGGTGACCATCAGCGGAATCACGGCGCTGACCTCGCGGTGAAGGCGCACCTGCGCGCTGGCGCGGCCCATGGCCTTCACCGGCTCCGGAAATTCGATCTTGCGCCGGTCAAGCGTGATGCCGTGCTGCTGCTTCAAGGCGGAGGCCACGTCGGAATTGGTGACCGCACCGAAGAGCTTTCCATCCTTGCCGATGCGCAACTTCAAGGTCACCTGGGCCTCGGCCAGCCGGGTGGCAAGCGACTTTGCCTCGTCCAGCTCACGCTGATCTCGCTGCACGGCCGTAGCGCGCTGACGGTCGATCCGGTCGACCGCCCCCTTGCTAGCCGGTTGGGCCAGCTTTCGAGGCAGGAGGTAATTGCGGGCATAGCCGTCCGCCACATCCCTGGTCTCACCAGCCCTGCCGGTCCCTTTCACATCTTCCGTGAGGACTACTTTCAAATTGCCGGCCTCCCGCGCCGAAGGGCCACTCGCCCCCGATCGCGCAATTCGGCAAGCCGGGAGCGCAGTCCCTGCTGGCCGTGACGCAGGTCCTGGTCGAAAACACTGGTTCCCAGCAGGATCCGCTCCTGGTGCTCGGCAACGACTTCCTTGGGGGCTCGGTCGACGAACATCCGGATGGCGAGCACGGATAGCGCCATCGCATCCATCTCACCGAATACCGGGAAGCGCAGCGGGATATCGACCGCCGGGTTCATGATCAGGGCAAGGGCCGCGGTCAGCGCCAGCTTGTTTCGTTGTGGCACGCGCGGGTCGCGGTATAGACAGTACGTGAGCTTGCCGTACTTGGGAAGCTCACGGGCCATCCGTCGTAAGAACCGAAGACTGAGCAGCATTGCTTCCCCTAGCCCGGCGAGCCGTTCGATGAGCCAGCGTCGATCACGCGGCCGGACCCGCAGATTTTACCAGAGCACGGTCTAGCCAACTGTCGGGACGGCCTCCCCGCCACCGAGCCGTAACAGGCGGAAGACAGGTGCGATTGACAGGCCCTGAACGGCCAGCGATATGAAAATGAAGCCGAAGACCAGGCTGAGTTCCTCCGTTCGCTCCGGCACACCGACGGGGATACCAAGAGCCAATGCAAGGGAAAGGGCGCCCCTGAGCCCGGCCCAGCTCAGGGCGACCCTGTACCGCCAGGGCCAGAGGCGAGGCGCAAAAGCGGTCACCGCCACAACCATCAGGAGGCGCGCGATCCAGATCGCGAGAACAAGGAAGGCCAGGCGTATGCCTACCGCCAGGACGACATCGACGCGAACCTGCAAACCGACCAGCAAAAAGATGACGGCGGTCATGACGAATCCAAGCTGCCGCCAGAACCTGTGGATCCGGTGGTGGGCGGGCGAATGCGACGCCCTCCCAAGCACAAGCGCGAGGAGAATAACGCTGAGGAGGCCGCTGCCACCCAGGTGGTCGCTCAGCAGATACGTAAGGTAGGAACCAATCAGAGTTAGAGGCAGGTGGTACCCACTCGGCAGGACCTGCAACAGTCGTCCAGTGATCAGGGCCATCAGCGCGCCGACGACGAGCCCGATCGCGCTCAGCCGAACGAACAGTCCGGCCAATCCCAGTGGCTCGACTTGACCGCCATGACTGAGGGCGAGCGCCAGGGCAAATAGAACGACCGTTACGGCGTCGTTGACCAGGCTTTCGCCCTCAAGAGCGATACGGAGTCGAGGCGGGGTTCGCATGCGGCGCAGTGCGGCGAACACTGATACGGGATCGGTCGCCGCCAGCACTGCGGATAACAGCAATGCCTCGCCGGCCGGAAACGCCAGGCCAGTGAGGATGACGAATGTCAGGGCACCGGCCAGGATCGAACCGAGGAGTCCGAGGAGCAGGATCCATCGCAGCTCCCGCCGCACCGCGGTCAGCTCCATCGAAAAGGCGGCGTCAAATAGCAGCGGCGGCAAAAACACCGTAAGCACCACCGACGAAGAGAGGACAAGAGGGGGCACGAGCCTGGTGGTGGCGATGCCTGCGCCGACGATGAGCAACAGGAAGGGCCACGGCCAGCGGCGCAGAGCGGTCACGAATCAAGCAGATCGGGATGGGTTTCGAGGAAGTGCCAGGCCGATTCCTCGTCGGGCGGCATCCCGTCCAGGATCGCCTCCTCGAGGGCCAGCTTTGCCCTTCCGATCCAGGGACCGGCCGGCCGGCCGGTGCGTGCCATCAACTGCTCCCCGGTGAGCGGCGAGCGGATGGCGTTGATCGCCTGGGCATCGAGTCGCGCGATCCGTTGGGCAAGGTGGTCGACCTTGTGCACATCCGGATAGTGGCTGGCACGCATATCCGCCCGAGCCAGGTCAAGCAACCGGCTGAGTTGATCACCCGCGTCGCGAACCAGACGTCGCACTGCCCTGTCCTCCCAGCCATCGGGGTCGTATTGGATCGGCCTCATGTGAAGGCGGACGAGCCGGGCCACGGCTTCGATCTGGTCGCCTGCGAAACGCAGTCGTTTGAGCGCGTCGGCCGCGATCCTGGCACCAACCTCCTGATGGCCGATGAAGGTGATTTTTCCGTCCCGGATCTCGTGGGTCGCCGGCTTGCCGACGTCGTGCAACAGTCCGGCCAGTCGCGTCAGAGGATCCGGCGGAGTAAGCGAGCAGGCGAGCAGTCCGTGTCCAAAGACATCGTGGCTGTGCCAGCCCCCCTGTTCCACCCCCTTGCCGGGCTCGAGTTCGGGCAGTATATGCACCAGCAGGCCGGTGGAGTCGAGCAGTTCCAGTCCTCGTTGGACCTCTTGCGCGGAGACCAGCTTGAGCAATTCATCCCGGATGCGCTCCATCGAAACCACCGGCGGCTGCAGGCGTCCGGCATGCTGGCTTATCGCCGCGGCGACATCGGGCTCGGGCTCGAAGCCCAGCGTGACGGCAAAACGCACTGCCCGAAGCATCCGGAGCGGGTCCTCGTCGAAGGTCAGCGCCGGCTCCAGCGGGGTCGCAATCCGTCGAGCGGCAAGGTCCGCCAGCCCTCTACCGGTGAGGTCGAGAACGTTTCCCTCCCAGTCCAT
>DASWQQ010000109.1:0-1557 GCA_036403615.1 Candidatus Dormiibacterota bacterium
GGTCGAGCGCTTCGACGCCGATCTCGCGCGTCTCAAGCGACACCCCCGATTTCCCGGCATGGAGGTCGAGCGCAGCGAGGCGCCGCTGGTCGCTGCCACCACCGGGCCCAGAGGAGATAGGTCGCTGATTCTCAACGGCCACGTTGACGTCGTGCCGGTCGGCGACCGGCAGCAGTGGCAGGCATCGCCATGGTCAGGGCACATCCACGCCGGACGCCTTTACGGACGGGGCGCCGCCGATATGAAAGCCGGGCTGGCGGTCGGCATCGCCGCGGCGTCGGCGGTAAAGAAGAGTGGAATTCCCCTGCGTGGGCGGCTGGTGGTTCACAGCGTGGTCGGGGAAGAGGACGGCGGTGTCGGAACCTTCGCCCTGCTTGATCGTGGCTACCGAGCCGATGCCGCGATCATCCTGGAACCGACACGACTGCGCCTCATCCCCGCCCAGGCCGGCGCCCTATCCTTTCGTTTACGGATTTCGGGACGGGCAGCGCATGCCTCGGTCCGATACGAGGGCGTCAGTGCCCTCGACAAGTTCGAGCTGATCCAGGCTCGACTTCGACAGCTGGAGAGGAGCCTCAATGCGTCGCCCCACGAGCTCTTCCGTCGCTACCCCATACCGTATGCCCTCAGCATCGGCCGGCTGCGGGCCGGGAGCTGGTCGGCGATGGTGCCTGATGACCTGCAGTGCGAGGGTCGAGTTGGCGTACCGATCGGAATGCCCTCAAGCGAGGCGCGCCGTCAATTCGAGGCAGCGGTCGGCGACGCGGCGGTAAAGGACAGCTGGCTTATCGAGCACCCGCCCCAAGTCGAGTGGTACGGCGGCCAGTTCGATGCCGCCGAGGCGGACCCTTACCTCCCGGCCTTTGAAGCCCTGCGCGAGGCGCACGCCCAGGAGTTCGGGGTCCCGCCTGAACTTGACGGCGCGCCTTACGGGTCGGACATGCGCCTCTACATCCATGAAGGCGAAATCCCCGCCGTACTCTACGGGCCGGGTGATATCCGACAGGCACACTCCACCAACGAGAGCATCGCCGTCGGTGAGATCGTGCAGGCAGCGAGGGTCGTGACGGCAGCGGTGGCGAGATACCTGGCCGCTTGACCGCTAGAAGTGTTCCAGTAACCAGTTATGAATCGCCGGCAGCCGCCTCTGTGTAAGAGTCAGGTGGCCGTCGTCGTCTGAGAGGTGGACCTCCGCTCCAGGGATATGCCTGGCGAGCCATTCGCCGTGCCCGAAGGGGACGAAGCGATCATCGCGGCCGTGCCAGAGCATCAGTGGCACTTGGATATCTTTGAGCTCGAAGCCCCACGGCTCGATCATCGCCCGGCCATCGTCCCACCAGCCCTCTATCCCCGGTGCCAGGCCATCGCGGATGCTTCTGGCCATGTGCTCGGCGAGAGCGCCGGTGAGCACCACCGCATCCGTCGGTGAGAGGAGCGTCTGCAGATATTCGCGGATTCCTTCAGGTGTCGCCTGGATCATCATCTGGCGATCGGCGACGGTTTTCGCCCGCGCCGCGGCAGGGTCGGTAAGCATGAGCTTCGTGTCCTCAACGTTCA
>DASWQQ010000110.1:0-1866 GCA_036403615.1 Candidatus Dormiibacterota bacterium
TTCTCGAGGCGTTTGGCCCGCATCAGGGGAGTCGGCCGCCAGAGCTTGAGGGCATCCTGGACAGGCGTTGGAATGTCGATGTACCGCTCCTGGGAGACCTCCTGGAGGATCAGTTCCATCGGGAAGAGCGGGGCGAGGTCCTGGGGCCCGATCGGCTGGCGTGTTCCAGGGTGGAGCACCGGCTCGACTGGATAGGGCAGATCGGCCTGGATGTTGTACCAGCGCCGGGGCATCTCCTGTTCTTCAAGCGTGATACGAGTGGCGTCGCTTGGCGCGCTGATACTCATGGTCGATCCCTCCTTCCTTTAAGGCTTCTCTTGTACCACAGAGTTCGGCGGCTGCATAGTGGCCTGATGACCCGGTCGACTGAACCCGAACGACTGGCGGCGGAGCTTGACCGAGAGTTGAAGGGGGCCCGAGACCGCACAAGGGCCGCCGCCGCAAAGCGCTATCTCAAAAGTGAACTCGCCTTTTATGGCGTGAGTGTTCCCTTCATCCGGGCTGTCCTTCGGGAGCTCAGGCCGGGATACCAGGGGTTAAGCCATGCCGGCCTGCTCAGGCTTGTCGATGCCCTATGGACTAGTCCTGTCTTCGAGTGCCGGCTCGCCGCAGTCCTTGTTCTAGATTCATCTGCCAGCGCGCTCGTAGCCGGCGACATGGCGCTGCTCGAGCGCATGCTCCGCGAGTCGAAGACCTGGGCGCTGGTCGACGAGCTCGCCGCAGCCGTCGCCGGTCCCCTTTTCGAGCGCTTTCCGGAGCTTGGGGGCACGCTGGATCGGTGGGCTGCCGACGACGATTTCTGGTTGCGACGGTCGGCCATGCTCACCCTGCTCCTACCGTTGCGCCGCGGAGGTGGCGATTTCGAGCGCTTCGCGAGCTACGCGGACCGCATGCTCGAGGAGCGGGAGTTCTTCATCCGCAAAGCCATCGGCTGGGTGCTACGGGAGACAGCGAAGAAGCGCCCTGAGCTTGTGTACGAGTGGATACGGCCGCGGATCACGCGTGCTTCGGGCGTCACCGTGCGGGAGGCGGTCCGATGGCTCCCGCAGCGCCAGCGCGACGAACTCCTCGCCGCCTACCGAATGCGGGCGGTCCGATCGCAGCAACGGCTGGAAAATAGGATGAAACAGTAAAGACCCCCTCCCCAGCCCGCCGCAGAGGGGGTGGGAGAACCGAGCTGATCCCCACGCTGCGAGGCACGGGGGCGGCCGAGCCGAGTTGGTATCTTTGGCAATCGGGGGCGAAAGCGGAAGGGGTCCGAATTTATCGCGACTTGCGGGTCATCGTTTTGCCCGCAGGCGCTCGACGACCGGGGCGCTTGGCGCCGTTGGAGGTCGGGCCCGGGAGGAGCTTGCGCCCACGGACCTCGATGAAGGCAGGGAAGATCTCGTCCAGGTGGCCATCGCTGCCTTTTTCCGCGTCCGGTTCAGGTGGGCCGGGCGAAAATTCCCAGATCCCGTCAACCACGACGCCGGCCGAAGCGAGGCTGTTGACGATGGTCTCGAAGGTGTGGCCGTACTCGATCGTCGGCGCTACCACACGCTTCCTGCCAAAGGTCCAGGTCGCGTCCCAGTCTGTCGCATAGGGCATCGGTCTGTTTTCGAAGTAGGTGACCTTCGGATACCAGCCGGTGCCGGTATACGTCCCGTAAAGGCGGCGGGTCGTCGGATGCATGGTCGACATCAGGTAGGTGCCGCCGGGGGCCAGGATGCGGCCGACCTCGCGCAGTACCCTGGGTGCGTCATCGACGAAGACCAGGGAGTGACAGTGCCAGACCACGTCGAACGACTCGTCCTTGAAGACAGAAAGGTCGCGCATGTCCCCGCGGACGGTTCGGACCTTAACTTTCTGGCGTTTGGCTAGCTC
>DASWQQ010000111.1:0-2554 GCA_036403615.1 Candidatus Dormiibacterota bacterium
AACCTCAGCTGCGTGCGATGAGAAAGGACGCCTGGCTTATCAATGTGGCCCGCGGCCGCCTGGTGGACACGGCTGACCTGGTCCGGGCCCTTAAAGAAGGCTGGATCGGTGGCGCTGGACTGGACGTCACGGATCCGGAACCCCTTCCAGAGGGCCATCCCCTATGGGGACTCGACAACTGCATCATCACCTCCCACACAGCGAATCCACCGAACCTGGATCGGCAGCTTTTCCGGGGAAGGATCATCGAGAATGTGCGCCGTTTCGCTGCCGGCGAGCCGCTCCTAGGCCTAATCGACCGGGCAGCCGGCTATTGAAACGATCGCAGCCCAGGCCTAGGGAGTTGACTTACGGCGCGCTTTCGGTCGGCGCGTCGGTAGCGGTCTTCCCGCTCTTTCGTTGCTCCTCGGCGCGCCGATCGAGAAGCTCACGATATTTGTCGGCATACAACTGTTTCTGGTCATCCGGCATGGCGTTGTAATTGCGAATCGCCTGATCGATCAGATCGACCCGCGTCGAGTGGGAGACCTTGCCGGTGTGAGCCACCGCCTGGTTCAGGCCCTCGTGGTAGAAAGCGAGGAACTCTCTTTCGTGGCGATGCCCCTCCCCACCCTTGCCGTCGCGATGCTGTTGAACGTGCTCGAGCTCGTGACCCACCTGAAGCACACGCCGGGCGAAATAGGCATCGGTCGTATTGGTGACGAAGTAGCGGCCGACGGCGATCGATCCGGTGGCCGTCGCTCCACTTCCTTGCGATGTGGTCATGAGTCCCGGCTCTGAAGCGGAGTAGGTCACGGCGCTGACCAGCCCACTCTTGTCGGAGTAATAGGTATCGATGATGGCCCGGACGGCCTTCACCGCCCGATCCTCGATTCCGGGCGTCGCAGCCTGGGCCGCGGTGATGATCCCCCGTGCCTGCTCATCGAGCTCGGTGGTAGCCGGCGCGGCTAACGCATGACCGCCATCTCGCTGCAGGGCGATCATCTCCGTGACCGCGGAGTTGCCGCCGGCCCGCTGCAGTTCAAGCACAGTACGAGCCAGGCTTCCCAGGGCCCGGTCCTCAGGCTTTTCCCGAGCCGCCGGCTGAGCGTGACGCAATACCTCCGGGTGGCCGGGTTGAGTCTTCCTCTCCACCACCTGTAAGCATGAGCCTGCCCGGGTAGGCCTGCCGGTACCCTCGGCCAAGCTTTCGGGCAGAGCCCTCCCAGCGGCCCGCCTGAATTCGGGAGGCGCTCGCCGTTTGCGCCACCCGAAGCGGGGTATAAATTTGGTGAGTCGATGTCTGGGGTATTGAAAGGAGCGACACGGTGAGCACGAATGCGCCCAACGCCAGCGACACGGCGGCGGCCAACAACACCGGGCTGACGCTTATTCCTCCGCAGCCCGTGCCGGTGGTGAGTGAGGCGGACGCCAGCGCGATGGTCAAGCTGGATGCGGCGACCTCCGGCAAGATCGATGCCATGGTCAGCGGCTACATCAAATCGCTGGCCGCCACCGATCCGCATTCCCAGGACTTCGCCAACAGGGTGAACTCGATTCATTCCCTGGGCAACGAGGAAATCCGCCAATCGGCGAGTGTCTCGAATCGGCTGCTCGACAAGCCGGTCAAGGCGATGGAGTCGGGACCTTTCAGTAAGGGAGCGAATGTCTCCAAGTCGCTCGTTGACCTGCGGCATACGGTCGAAGACCTTGATCCCTCGCGACAGGGACTGATGAACCCGAAGCATCTCTTCGGCCTGGTCCCCTTCGGCAGCCGGCTGCGGGATTACTTTGGCCGCTACCAATCGGCACAGGGCCATCTCAACGCAATCATCAACGCCCTCTATCGAGGCCAGGATGAGCTGCGCAAGGATAACGCGGCGATCGAGCAGGAGAAGGTCAACATCTGGGACATCAAGGGCAAGCTGGAGCAGTACATCTACCTGGCCGGCAAACTGGACGCGGCACTCGCGGCGGAGATCGACACCATCGGCCAGACCGATCCCGAGCGTGCCAAGACGCTGCGCGAGGACGTGCTCTTTTACGTCCGCCAGAAGCGGCAGGACCTGCTGACCCAGCTCGCGGTCAACGTCCAGGGTTACCTGGCACTCGAACTGGTGCGCAAGAACAACCTGGAACTGATCAAGGGTGTTGACCGGGCTACCACCACCACCGTGTCGGCGCTGCGGACAGCGGTGATCGTCGCGCAAGCGCTGGTCAACCAGAAGCTGGTTCTGAACCAGATCAGCGCGCTCAATGAGACAACCGGCACTTTGATCGAGTCGACATCGGCGATGCTCAAAGAGCAGTCGGGCCAGATTCACGAACAGGCGGCCAGCGCAACCATCAATGTCGAACGGCTGCAGGCGGCGTTCGCCAACATCTACGCCACGATGGACATGATCGACTCCTACAAGCTGCAGGCACTCGACAGCATGCAGAAGACGATTGACGCTCTAAGCGGTGAGGTGCAGAAGTCGCAGTCTTACCTGGAGCGGGCGCGCAATGCGCCGGCGTCGGCGGCGATAGCGGCCGGCGGCACCGGCAATGACCTGCGCTTGAGCGGGCCCGGCTC
>DASWQQ010000112.1:0-1579 GCA_036403615.1 Candidatus Dormiibacterota bacterium
GTTCGAAAGCGCGGGGCGTCCAGGGGTTAGATGCTCTACCGGGGTCTCCGCGTTTGTGCTCGACAACGCAGAACATTCCACCCTCAAGGGCCGCCTGTAGGTGCCTCATACCGGCCTGCGTTGACCATCACCCGTGCACCCATTCGCGCAATCCGAGCGACATGATGCGCCAGGGCTGATCGACGAGCTTATTCCAGGCGTCGCAGCAATGTCCGACGATATCGTCGTAAGAGACGAAGACCCGGTTCGAGAGCCAGTTTTCGCGCATGAACTGCCAGACGTTTTCGACGGGGTTCAACTCGGGGGAGCGCGGCGGCAGCGGCAGCAAGGTGATGTTGGCTGGCACCTGTAGCTTGGCCGAGCCATGCCAGCCGGCTTGATCGAGCATCAGGACAGCATGGCAGCCCGGATCGACGGCGAGGCTGATCTCCTTCAGGTGCTCGGCCATGGCTTGGGTGTCGCACCAGGGCATGACCAGGCCGGCGCCTTTGCCCTTGGCCGGGCAGATCGCGCCGAAGATGTAGGCCCATTTGGTTCGTTGATCATGGGGCGCGCGAGGGCGAGTTCCGCGTCGAGCCCAGCGCCGCGTGATCCCGTTCTTCTGGCCGACCCTGGCCTCGTCCTGCCACCAGAGTTCTATGCCGGTGCCGGCCGGGAGCTCCGCCTCGATGGCGTCCAACCGAGCCGGGAGAGTTTTTTAAACTGCTCCAGCACGGTCTCGCTCTGAGCGTAGTGCCGCGGCCGAGCCGAGAGCTTGCGGAAGCCGAGCTTCCTCAGCTCGCGCCCGACCGTCGTCTCGTCCAAGCCGATGCGGAACTCCTCGTGGATCCACCAGGCAAGGTCACGCAGCCGCCAGCGCACCACGCCGTGGATGGCCGGGATCGGCCCGTTCTCCACCATGCGCACCAGAGCCCGGCGCTGATCCTCGTTCAGCTTGGAGGGCTGGCCAGGCGCCTTGCCGTTCACCAGCCCGTCCGGACCCTCCCGGTTGAACGCGAGCACCCAGTCCCGGATTGTCTGCAGACCAACTCCGCCGATCCGAGCCGCGTCCGTCCGTGTGCCCCCGTCGTAGATCTCGGCCAGAGCAAGCAGGCGACGTCCCTGCGCCGCATCCTTGGTCGTCTTCGCCGCGCGCCTGACCGCACCAGGGTCGAAATCAGTTCGCAACGGAACGGGAATGCTCATAGCGGGCCTCCTGGCCCGCGCCATCGAGTCAGAAATCAACCGATTCGCATATCCTCACGAGTCCTGCTCAGCGCGCCCTGGTATGAGGCCGCCGTATCGGGTCGAAAGCTCTTCGCGAACCTCACGATAGAGCTCGGGATTGAACGGCGCGCCCTCGTTGTCTTGCAGGGGGAGAAGGATCTGGATCAGGTGCATGGGTCATCTTCCTCGTGCAGAGGGGCCGTTTTGATCGCGCCGGAACCTCGCTCCAGCGATCCGCTTGATCCTGCACAGTTGGAGGAGGCTGGACCATGTCGGCTAGGCGAACGGGATCAGGTCATCGGGCCGTGTTCGGCGGACAGGTTTCCATGAAGCCGGCCGATCCGTCATTTGGATGATCCGTTCGCGGTCGAGC
>DASWQQ010000113.1:0-1717 GCA_036403615.1 Candidatus Dormiibacterota bacterium
GACGCCGGGTGCTCGATGTGCCTGGGCATGAACCCCGACATCCTGCAGCCCGGAGAGCGCTGTGCGTCCACCTCCAACCGCAACTTCGAGGGCCGGCAGGGCGCCGGCGGCCGGACCCACCTGCTCTCCCCCCCGATGGCGGCGGCCGCTGCCCTGACCGGGCACCTGGTCGACGTGCGTTCGCTGGTCTGATGGAGCCCTTTCGCCGGCACCAGGGCCGCATGGTCCCGCTCGACCGCGACAACGTGGACACGGACCAGATCATCCCCAAGCAGTTCCTGAAGCGGATCGAACGCTCCGGCTTCGGACCCTTCCTCTTTTACGACTGGCGCCGGAACGATCCCGATTTCGTCCTCGAGCGGCCGGAATACCAGGGCGCCTCCGTGCTCCTCACCGGCTCCAACTTCGGCTGCGGCTCATCTCGAGAGCACGCTCCCTGGTCGCTGCAAGACGCCGGCTTCAAGGCGGTGATCGCCCCGAGCTTCGCCGACATCTTCCGGACCAACTGCTTGAAGATCGGCCTGCTTCCCGTCCAGCTTTCCGAGAGTTCGGTCAGGCGCCTGATGGAACTGGCGCAGGAGGATCCGGCCATCCCGGTGACCGTCGACCTCCAGACCCGGACGGTGTCCGCCGCCGGATTCAGCGAGCCCTTCGCGATGGATGACTTCGCGCGCGAGTGTCTGCTCAACGGCTGGGACGACGTCGGCCTCACTCTCCGCCATCAGGACGCCATCTCGGCATATGAGCAGAGGCGCTCGGCCTGGCTGCCCAGGGTGCCCACGCCGTGAGCGATCTGGAAAGGAAATCCATGACCGCACTCTTCTCGATCGCAGGCAAGGCGGCGGTAGTTACCGGCGGCTCCCGGGGAATCGGCTTCATGATCGCCGGCGAGCTCCTGAAGGCCGGCGCCCGGCGGGTCTACATCTGCGCCCGCCGCGCCGAGGCCTGCGATGCCGCGGCAGCCGAGCTGTCACAGTTCGGCGACTGCGTTTCCGTGCCTGCCGACGTCGGCGACCCCGAGGGCGTCGAGAAGCTGGCCAGGGCCGTGGAGGATCGCGAGGAGCGGCTCGAGATCCTCGTCAACAACGCCGGCACCGCCTGGGGCGCCCCGGTCGAGACGCATCCCATCGAACAGTTCGACCGCGTACTGCAGGTCAACGTCCGGGCTGTTTTCCACATGACCCAGCGGCTGCTGCCGCTGCTGCGCGCGGCTGCTTCCGAGGCCGACCCGGCCCGGGTGATCAACATCGGGTCGATCGACGCCATCGCCATACCGATGACCGAGAACTACGGCTACTCGGCCAGCAAGGCCGCCGTCCACATGCTGACCCGCCACCTTGCGTTCGCGCTGGTCAAGGACCACGTGAACGTGAACGCAATCGCACCGGGTCTCTTCCCTTCCCGGATGACGCGCTGGGCCTTCGAGTCGCCAGAGGTGTCCGCCGTCCTGGATGCCATCCCCATGCGCCGGGCGGGAACCGCCGAGGACATCGGGGGGACGGCAGTCTATCTGTGCTCGCGAGCCGGCGCCTACCTGACCGGGGTCGTGATCCCCGTCTCCGGCGGCCTGGCCACCATCGACAGCGCCCACTCAGCCGAACTCTAGCCCGGATTTACGTTCGCTCGAAGCCCCCACCTGGGCTTCTACCGACGCCGGCTTGGGCGTCCACGTCCGGTATGGTCGAAGAACGGACCGCGGTCGCCACGTCACCCTCTT
>DASWQQ010000114.1:0-10320 GCA_036403615.1 Candidatus Dormiibacterota bacterium
CAAACTCGCGCGCTGCCATGGAAGCAGACTTGAGAAAGTCGGCCTCCCGGAGCGGAACACCGTTCTTGTTGAGCCAGGCGGCAACGTCATGGACAAGGTCCTCAGCCCGTGCGTAGCGCGGCTCCATCAACGCCACCTCGAGCCGGTGGATCACGATCTCCGCGCCGGAACGCTGCCTCAACTCGGCTGCGAGCCCGAAATGATCGGGGTGAATGTGGGTTATCAAGATCCGCCGGATTCGCTCAAGCGGGACCTTCAGCTCTTCAAGCTTCCGCTCCAGGGCCTGGCGGGACTCATCCGTCCGCAGGCCGGTATCGATCAGGGTGAAGTCATCGCCGTCGCGAAGCAGGTAGACGTTGACATGTCGCAACTCGAAGGGCATCGGAAGCTCGAGCCGGTAGATCCCCTCCGCGACCTGCACGGCGCTTACGTTAGCTGAGTTTTAAGCTCAGGCGGCGGTCTGGGCTTCTTCGGGCCGGTTGGGCAGAGGCTTCTGCCCCTGGTCCTTAGTGGGCAGCGGCAGATGCACGGTGTCGGTCGCGATCAGGTCCAGGAAGGTATCGACGACCCGCGGGTCGAAATGGCTGCCACGTCCGCCGCGAATCTCTTCCAGCGCCTTGTTCAAGCCTAGCGAGGGCCGGTAGATCCGGTCGGCGACCATCGCCTCGAAGGCGTCCGCGACCGCGATGATCCGCGAACCGAGCGGGATCTCTTCGCCTTTCAGGCCCTTGGGATAACCGGTGCCATCGAACTTTTCATGATGATGCCGGATCAGGGGCGCCACGTGGTGAAGGCCCTCGACCGGGCCGATGATGTCGGCGCCGATTTGCGGGTGACGGCGCATCCATGCCATCTCGTCCTCGGTCAGGGCCATTGCCTGGCGGAGGATCCGGTCAGGTATGCCGATCTTGCCGACGTCGTGCAGGATGGCGCCCAGGCGCACCGCCGCGGCTTCGTCACGAGATAGTCCCATGCGTTCGGCGCAGGCACCGGCAAGCTTGGCCAGCCGCTCCGAATGCCCTCTGGTGTAGCTGTCTTTCGCCTCGATGGCATTGGCTAGCGCCATGTTGACCTCGGTCATAAGTTTCGCTTCGACGTCGCGGCGCGTGACCAGTTCCTGGTGCGAGGAAACAGCGCGCGCCATCACCGATCCGATCACAGCAACAACGAGGAAAAGGAAGAGCCGCTGGAGGATGATGATACGGTCGAAGGTGACGGTGGCGATATAGGTGCCCGCCTGGAGTGGAGCAACCGCACCGGCTGTCATGTAGAGCACCGCGACCAGCGCGGCGCACATCACCGAGCCGACGGCGCCGAAACGCAAGGCTGAGACGGTGATCACCAGGAAGAAGAGCGAAGCAAAGGGGCTGGTGTATCCACCCGACGAGAAGGTGATCATGGTGGCGACCAGCATGTCCACGCCTGTGGTCGTGTAGCTGAAGGCACGTCCTGGACGCCGGTGGAGAAAGAGTAGGAGCAGCGTCGTAAGGCAAACCACGCCCCATGCTCCCAGGATCTCGTTGACCCGGCCCTGGTCGTAAGTCGCGTCCGGTGTCAGGTTGTTGAGGATGACAGCGAAAATCAGCAGGGTCCAGCGGAACAGTCCCGTGAGGCGCTCATTGCCCAAATTGATAAGGCTTTCGGCAGGATCGGGGCTTCGGCGCCGGCCCTTGCGCGAACCGTTGCGGGCGACCATCCCGGATAGTATCCGGCCGCTCTGTGACGAGCAGCGTTACGAAGCGGTCGCGCCAGCGCCACAGCCGGACCTAGGGCAGGGCGGCTCCGAGCATCTCGGAAAGCAGGGCCGGGACGTCCTGGTAGCGCAATAAAGCCCTATCAGCCTCAGCCAGCAGGCCGTCCAGCTCCAGATAGGCATCCGAAAGCGGTGGCAGCAGACCATCCGTATGCACCGCGGCCCGTTCGGAGTGGGCCGCCTTAAGCTGCTCGGCGACGGTTTTCGCTGAGGCGGCGTAGCGCGTCGCAGTCGACTGCGCCTCCTGCAGCGCCGCCGGAAGCTCGGCAGGCGTAAGCGATCGTCCGGCGTATTGCCGGCGCAAAACATCCAGCTCCACCGCGATCAGGCCGGCCGACTCACCGGCGCGGCTGAGATCGGCCCCAACGGCTGCCAGGCTCGCGCTGGCATCGACCTGCCGAGCCCCGGCCGGGATTGCGGCGAGGGCACGAAAGGCGGGATCCTCACGCGCCCGTTGGCGGGCGTCGTTGAAGTCCCGTTCCGAGCGACGAAGGCCTGCCAGCGCCTGCTCGGGCGACTGCGGCGAGCCCTGGCCGGTAGAGGAGAGGCGGGCCTGGGCGGTAAGCAACTCCTGGCGGCCGCTGTCCAGCGTCCGGTAGAACGCGAACAGGCTGTAGCCGCCGTACGCGACGCAAGCAAGGATCGCGATCAGGACGAAAAGAAAAGGGCGGGCGCTTCCCGCGCCCGCCCTAGCCGATGACCTGCGTTTACGCGCGCGCCCGGTTGCCGGTGACAAGCCGAACGATCCAGAGCAGGATGACAGCGCCGACGAAGGCCGCGATGAAGCTGACGATCAGACCGCCGCCGCTGATACCGAGAACGGCCGAGAGCAGCCAGCCGCCAATCAAAGCTCCGATGATGCCCACCACGACATCCATGAAGATGCCGTACCCGTGCCCGCTTACTACCCGCCCGGCGAGAGCGCCGGCAATACCGCCGATGATCAGGAATACGATGAAATGCACTTGCTTTCCTCCTTGTTAAAAAGTTGTCGCTTGGATTAGTTGTATCGCATTTCGGGCAAGTGTGTCAATGCCGCTATCAGGATTGAAGTGGAAACGCGGTTATCGCCAGGTGCCGCTGGACTAGCCGGCGAGGCGCTCGAGCGGCGCCGGCGGCTCCCCTTCGTCGGCCGTGCCGGCGAAAAGGTCGCGCTCCACGACGCCGGTAACCCAGGGACTCGGAAACAGTCGGCGAAAGGCGACCTGGCTTCCGTCGGGGCGGGCGCCCGCCCGCAGCAGGGTTGAAATCTCTGCCGATGGCGATCCGACTGGCACATAGAGCTTGGCCGGCAACGACCCCCCTTTGCCGGATACCGCCCTCGCCGCCATAAAGGCCGCCTTTCCGGCCGAGACCATGGCCTGGTCTCCCGCCACGACCACCACATGCGGACGCAGGGCACGCTGGATGTCGGTCAACAGATCGGCCAGCGAAGCGGAATCACGTTCCGCCGGCCGGTAGTCCAGCAATATCAGGTTCTGGATACCGAGCAGATCGGCGCGAGCACTGAGCCTGCCCGGGTCGGCGCCGCTGGCGCAGGCGACCGAGACCGCTACCCCGGTGCGCGCGTAGCGACGGAGAGTGGGCCCGCCTATCTCCTCCAGGCTCTCGAGATCGGGAACGATGCCAAGCAGGCGAAAGGGCACACCCCTTCCATCGACCCCGCGGGGCGAATCTTTCTGACGTGTGCCGCTAACCGGCTGTACGTGCGCTCGAAAGCAGTCGGTCGTAGGCGTGCTTTAGTTGCGGGTAGCGCAGGAAGATGAGGTGGGCGAATTCCTGCGTTAGTGCCCTGGGCGGGCGCACCAGCCGCATGCCGGCCTCGCTCAGCAGCCGATTGCCCTTTCGACCATTGCAGCGCCGGCAGGCGATGACCTGGTTTTCCCAGCTGTTGGCCGCGCCGCCTCGTGAAGTCGGTACGACGTGGTCGACCGAAAGCTGGGACGATGGCATCGCCTTGTTGCAGTACTGACAGGTGCCGTCATCCCGAAGCAGAAGGTTGCGCCGGTTGGCCCGAAGCATCCGTCGCGGGATCTGGATGTTGGAGAGCAGCCTGACCACCACGACATCGTCTCCGAAGCAACGACGAGACATGGCCTGTTCGATGGCCTGGCGCGCTTCATCGTCAAGGAATGTGACGCGCTGCTTGGTTAGCAGAACGACCAGCCGCCGCTTGCTTATGACGTTAAGCGGCTGAAGTGAGGCGTTAAGCAAAAGGACGAGTTCTAATGACCTCCTTGAGTCCCGCCGCGCAGCGGCGATCTCCTAAATATAGCGGTGCTCAACTGGCCGCCTTGACGCGGCGATCCATCGGGACATAGGGAACATCTTTGCGGCCGATGTAGTCGGCTCGGGGTCGGATCAGGCGGTTATCGTGGTACTGCTCAAGGATGTGAGCAGTCCATCCCGCGACTCTGCTGGTTGCGAAGACGGGAGTGAACATGTCGATCGGGATGCCCATGGTGAAGTAGCAGGAAGCTGAATAGAAGTCGACGTTGGCGTAGAGGTGCTTCTGCTGCATGACCAGCTCCTCGAGCCTTCGCGAGATCTCGTACCAGCGAAGGTTGCCGGCGTGCTCCCCAAGCTCACGCGACATCTTCCTTAGATGCGTGGCGCGCGGGTCCTCTGTCCGGTATACCCGATGACCGAAGCCTGAAATCTTCTTGTGCGCCTGGAGGGTCTGACTGACGTAGGCCTCCGCGCCGGCGGGGTCGCCGATCGACTGAAGCATCTTCATGACCTGCTCGTTGGCGCCGCCGTGCAGCGGCCCGGCAAGCGCCCCGATTGCGGATACGACGGCGGAGTACATATCGGCCAGGGTCGCTGCAGTCACACGAGCCGCGAATGTGGAGGCATTGAGCTCGTGATCGGCATGAAGTATCAGGGCGAGATCCATTGCCTTGACCGAAAGTGGATCCGGTTCGGCATTGAAGAGCATACGTAGGAAATTCTCGGCGTGGGATCCCTGCGCCGACGGGGGCACGGGTTCTCTTCCCCGGCGGAGCTGTTCATAGGCGGCGACGATGGTGGCGGTCTGCGCAGTTACCCGCAGAGCCTTGGCAACATTGGCCTCCTCGCTGGAGTCATGGGCCTGGAGGTCGTAGAAGGCAAGCGCGGAGACGGCTGTCCGCAGCGCGTCCATGGGCGTCGCCGTCCGCGGAAAGTCGCGCATCAGGCGGAGAATCGGTTCCGGCAACGCTCTCTGGCCGGCCAGGTCCGCGCTGAAACGCTGTAAGGCCTCCGGGCTGGGCAAGGAGCCAAACCAGAGCAGGTAGGTGGTCTCTTCGAACGACGAATGGCGCGCCAGGTCGTGAATATCGATGCCGCGGTATGTGAGCTTGCCCTCCGGCCCGATGATGTCGCAAATCGCTGAGTTGGCGGCAATTACATCTTCCAGGCCAG
This sequence comes from Candidatus Dormiibacterota bacterium, assembly GCA_036403615.1. GTDB lineage: Bacteria > Chloroflexota > Dormibacteria > CF-121 > CF-121 > JALYYC01. The sequence continues at coordinate 5,156 of DASWQQ010000114.1, forward strand.
CTTTCGTCATCGGCATGTAAGCAAGTATAGGAACCGGATCCCGCGCCGGTCGGGCTGCGCTTTGGTCCTCGATGAGGCCTCCAGAAGGTCGACCAGATGGTTTGACCACCCACCTGTGCGGGTCTACGATGTCGAGGTGTTAAAAGTGATCTCGGCCCCCGAGCTGGCGCGCAACCTCGAGCCGATTTTGAAAGCGCTCGAGGAGAGCGGGACGACCCTGATCGTCAAACACGACGAACAGCCGACCGCGTTGCTGGTCCGCTTCGACGCCTACGTGGCGATGCTCGCAACCATGGATTACTCCGGATGGGAGCGATGGATCGAGGAAGTGCGCACCGCCTTTCCCAAGTCGGTCTTCAGCCCGCCTCGACGGTTGAAGCCGATGGCACCCGCATTTCTTGATCCCGCCGACCTCGGCTACGCTCCGCAGTTCGGCCAGGTGGGCAGCGCTGCGGGCCGGCGACGGCTCGCGGATGAACTGACCTCCATGGGTGTCCAGCTCGACGAGCATCAACTGGGGTCGGTCTACTCGCTGGTGCTCAACCTGGCCGAGCGGAAGCGGGTTCTCTATGCCGAAGACCTGCGGCTGGCCGTCGATGAGGCTCTCGGACGCGCCGCACCAGGCCGGCTGGTACTGATGGACCTCCAGGTCAGCGCCCAGAGCGGCGTCTCCGCCAGTGCCCAGGTCAGCTTGCTGGTTGACGGGATATCCCGGCAGGGACAGGCAGTCGGTAACGGCACTCTCGATGCGCTTTTTCGCGCCCTCCAGGAGGTCACCGGCGTCAGCGCCGACCTGGAAGATTTCAGTCTCGCCGCCGCCACGCAGGGGAGCGACGCGCTGGGCGAAGCAGTGGTCACCTTGAGCCAGGGCAGCCTGGTCGTGGTCGGCAAGGCCGTCGCCCTTGACGTCGTCGAGGCCGCAGGCTACGCGTACGTAAACGCGCTGAACTGGCTTCTGCGCCAGGGCCAGGATCTGGCCAGCGCAACCCCTACCGACCAGCGCCGGGGGTAGCCGAAGGACGCAAGCGCATATCCGCCGTCCGTTTCGCTTCGCAGTCAGTGCCAACCGCCCGCGACCAAAGGCGGAATGGACCGCCTTTGCGCGGGCGGTCGAGGCAGCCGGGTTTGACACCCTCCTGATCTCAGACCACTTCGGTCCGCGGATGTCTGCGGCACCAGCGCTCGTGCTTGCGGCAGACGCGACCGATCGCCTGAGGGTTGGCAGTTTCGTCTACGACAACGACTTTCGCCACCCTGGTCTGCTGGCGCAGGAGGCGGCCACCCTGGACCTCCTGACGGATGGCCGCTTCGACTTCGGCATCGGTGCCGGATGGCTGCGAAGCGAATACGACGCTGCCGGGCTGACCTTCGACAGCGGAGGCGTTCGGGTGGAGCGACTGGGGGAGTCGATTCAGGTAATCAAGAGCCTGATGACCGGCTCGCCGGTCAGCTTCGCGGGCAAATACTACCGGGTCAAAGAAATGACGGCGGGCTTCAAGACGATTCAGCAGCCGCATCCTCCTTTCGTGATTGGTGGAGGGGGACCCAGGCTGCTGGCTCTGGCGGCCAGGGAAGCCGACATCGTCAGTATCATGCCCCGCTCGAAGCGGGACGGCGCCGGACTCGAGGACGCGGATGCCAGCGCTGAATCCTTTGACGGCAAAGTCGATCTGGTTCGGCAGGCTGCCGGCGACCGGTTTGACCGCCTGGAACTGAACACGCTGGTCCAGGAGGTGGTCGTGACCGACGCGCCGCGGGACGCGGCCGAGCGTCTCGCCCCGGAGTGGCAGATGTCAGCCGACCAACTGCTCCAATCCCCGCTGGTGCTGATCGGGTCAGCCGGCCAGTTGGCGGAGCTGTTGATCTCCCGCCGCCAGCGATTCGGGCTCAGCTATATCTCGATCTTTGAACGGCACATGGCGGGCTTCGCCGCCGTGATGGATCGGCTTCGATGAGAAGCGCTCCATCGCCGGGTGAGGCGAGGCTACTGCTTGAAGGTGCGTCCTACGAGCGGCTGTAGAACCGGCTCCAGGAGGAGATAAAGGGAGTTGAAGATCAGCAGGAAGATGAGGTAGCCGAAGAAGACCCCGGCGGCCACGATGCCCAGCAGCAACCCCTTGGAGAATCGCTCCATGTCGAGGCGAACCACCTTGATCATCAGGGCACCCATCAGCAGCCCGAAGGCAGCGCCTATCGGGTTGGGCCAGCCGAGGAGGGCGCCGGCCAGGACGGGCAGGTAACAGGCCGCCTCGGCGGCCGAATGAGGCAGCAGAGAGCGGCGCACGGCCGGGGCCGCAATCGCGACAGCGCCACCGCCCGACGTAGGTCCGCCGAGCCAGCCTTTGCACTTTCCGCACGTCTGGTTCTCCGGGGCGTTGTAGCGATATCCGCAGAGCGGGCAGGCTTTGAGTGTCATCGATCAGGCCGCTCCCCGCAGCCGCATTACCTCTTGTTCGAGCTCATGAATGCGGTTCTCGCGCTGTACGAGCATCTTCTTGTGCTCAGAGAGCACTTTCTTGCTGTAGCGGCTGGTCATGAACCAGCGCAGCCGGTCGACGAGGCTGATCAGGATCATGATCAGTGCCCCGGCGGCGGCTGATGCCAGCATCACGATCCAGGTAGGGATGCCGTTGTAGATGGCGCCCACCACGTTGACCGATGCGGGCTGCTGGTTCTGCACCGAGAAGAGCGCCATGCCAATCCCGAGAAGCAGCGCCACGACCCACCCCATGATCGCCATCGACTGGATTCACCCCCACTTGCGGGCGCCCAAGCGCCTCGCCGAACGTATAACCGGCTACCTGAGGCTGAACTTGCATCCGCCGTTAGACTCCAGATTGATGGAGGCTCCTACGCAAACTCGGATCTGGAGCACGCCGGCCGACGCCGCTCAGCTGCAGCCCTTTCGACTTCGGGGCGGAAACCGTGGCTGCCTGTTGATCCACGGCTTTGCGGGGACTCCCCCGGAAGTCCGCGGGCTGGGCGAACACCTTGCGGGACAGGGCTACGACGTGCTCGCGCCCCTCCTGGCCGGCCACGGCCTCACTCCGGAGGCGATGGCGAGGACACGCTGGCCCGACTGGGTCCGCTCGGCGGAAGGCGCCTTTCGTGAGTTGCAGGCGGATTGCGAGCAAGTCTTTGTCGCCGGGCAGTCGCTGGGGGGCACCCTCGCCCTCCACCTGGCCGCCACGCAGCCGGTCAGCGGGGTAATTGCGATGGGGGCGATGGGGTCGCCGCGTTTTTTTCGGGACTGGCGCCTGCGCGTGATTGGAGGCCTCAAGTACTTCGTTCGCTGGCATGTGCCCGACGAGGCCGACTGCGATCTCGGAGACCCGACTGCGCTTCGTTTCCTGCACAGTTACGTGCGCCGTCCGAGCGTCTGCATCGAGAGTCTGATCCAGTTCCTGCGGGTGATCGAAGCGGAACTTCCCCGTGTTTGCGCGCCCGCCCTCATTCTCCACGGCCGGCGCGACCGTACCGTGGATGTTGCGAACGCGCCGTTGATCCTGGACCACATCGGGTCCAGCGATAAATCGCTGACCTGGTTCGAGGGCTCGGGGCATACCATCACGGTGGACCGCGAGCGGGAGCAGGTCAACGCCACCGTTCTCAGCTGGCGTCAGGCCCACTGAAACTGCTTGTCTTTGCGGGAAGCCGATGCTATAACACGCAAGAAAACAGGCGGATCAACAGAATCCGCGCAGAAGCCACCGGCGAATTCACATCGCCATCCGAGGGAGGAGAAATGCCGGCAAAGAAGAAGTCCGCGACCAAGAAGTCCACGGCAAAGCGCTCGACCGCCAAGAAGTCAACCTCTTCATCAAAGCGCATGACAGCCAAGCGTGCAGGAAAGACGCTCGCGAAGCGCGCTGCCAGCAGCCCGAGGTCCAAGTCCGCGGCGCCAAAGCGTAAGACGACGAGGCGGTCGTCAACGTCCACCCGGGCTGGAAAGGAGCTCGGGAAGCGTTCCGCAGCAAAGCGCTCGACGGGCGCGGGCTCCAGCAGCTCGAAGCCGAGGTCTTCCGCCAGCCGGTCAGCCGTCAGCAGCCGGCCGGCCGCAAGGGCGGCCGCCAACCCCAGACCCGCGGCGACACCTAAACCGGTCACCGCGCCTTCCGGTCCTTCGACCCGCCCGGTTGCGCGGCCGGCGGAGCCGAGCAACATCCCGCCGGCCCTGAGCGGCCTGGGGAGCGATAGCGGAATAGGAAGCGAATCAGAGTCCTCCAGCTCGATTGGTTCGGCGGGATCCGAGCGAATCAAGATTGGCGAGCGGCCCCCGGAGACGCCCTGGCCGGGTAGCAGCAACCGCTAAAGGTAGATCGGAGAGCCCCCGGGCCGACGCCCGGGGGCTTTTTCTTACGGGTGGGCTTACAGGTACGTCGACATGCGTAGTCGAGATGGGTCTTTTCGCCATGCGGAAGGCTGGTGCCGGTCCGTTATGAGAAGCAGAGGATTTGTGATGGGACTGCTGCTACGGCTGATGATTGGCTTTACGACCGGGATCGTATGCCTGTCGTGGAGCAATACTGTGGCCTTCGCCTCGACGAAGACCAAGCCGGTGCCAGTGCACCCAACGCCGGCGGCGGCCCATAAGATCCCGCTACCCGCCGCGCCCCTGGTGTTCCAGCTCAACCCTGTCAAGGTCAACCTCGTACGCCAGCCCAACATCATCATCATCGGCCAGCACCTGAACGCCACCACCCGGGTGCTCGTCGGTGGGCGCCCCGCCACGACCGTCGAGTCCCCTGACAATCAGACCCTGCTGGTCAAGCTACCCCTGGACCTGACGAGCGGCTCCTACCAGGTAGCGGTGACCAACGAGGCCGGAACCGCGGTGGCTGACGACCAGCTGCTCGTCGACGACTCGCAGGCGGCTCCGAGTTCCCTTACGACGATGGTGGGAGCCGGTGTTTTACTCCTGCTTGCGATCGTGATGCGGCTCGCCAGGACCCCCGGCCTGGCCTGATCCGCGTTACCGGTCCACGGCGGACATCAGGAGCGTGACCTGCCGTTCCTCCACGCTCTCCCTGGGGGCGTCCGAAATCGGTGGCGTCATAGCGGCCTGGGGCATTGACCTCAAGGCGGCGATCGCGCCGCGCATTTGTCCCAGGTTCCGCTTGCAGTCCGTGAAGGCGTTCTGGATCATGGTGCTTCCGCGCGAGATG
>DASWQQ010000115.1:0-4213 GCA_036403615.1 Candidatus Dormiibacterota bacterium
CGCGCGATTTTAGTGTCTCTAACGACCTGGGCGAGAGACTTCGAGATGGCATCGGGATAATCGCTGAGGCTGACCTGCTTGTTGATCGCGATCTTGCCGCCGCCCCGCTTGACCCAGATATCCTGCGCCTCCGCCGTGGCCAGGTATTTCAACAGCGCCCGGGCCTGGGGTGTGTCCTTCGTCATGACGAAGGCATCACCGGCGACCACGTGGGCCCCCGCATTCGCGCTGTTGACGTCCGGCAGTGGGAAGACAGCGTAGTCGGTCCCAGCGGTCGGCTTGGGCGTATAGCCGTCGAAGAAGGAGGTGATGAAGGAACCCTGGTTGAACATGTAGCACTTGGGCGGGCTGCTGAACAGTCCCTGGCCGCCGTCGCCGAAGGTGGTGGACACCATGTACTGTTTGCCGCCGTAGACATTGGCGTCATTGGCTCCCAGGATCTGGCCCCACGTCGTCCAGGCCTGTTTGATTTCCGGCGAGGTCCACTTCTGTTTGCCCTGCCACCACTGGTCATAAACGGCCGAACCGGATTGGCTCAGGACGATCTCCTTGACCCAGTCGCTACCCGGCCAGCCGGACGCCGCCTGACTCTCCAACGCCACGCAGTACGGCTTTCCGCCGTCGGCCTTGATCTTGTCTTGAAGCGCCATCAGGTCGGACCAGGTCTTGGGAACCTGGTAGCTCTTCGCCGAGAAGGCCTTGGGGTCGTACCAGATCAGGCCCTTGAGCGAGGCCCAGGCGTAGAGCGTGTACAGTTTGCCGTCGACCTTGCCGAGGTTGATCCAGTCAGCCCCGTAGTTCGCGTTGAGTTGCGAGATGTCGAGCTTGTCGTCGAGCGTCGGGAGCTTGCCCGCACGGGCCAGCTTGATCAGCGTGCCGATGCCCGGGGCTCCCGTCACGTCGGGCGGGTTGCCGGCCGCGATCTTGGTCTGGAGGATGGCATCGAGGTCGCGGGTGGCCTCGAAGGAAATCTTGACGCCGGTCTGATCCGTGAACGGCTTCATGACGGCATCGAAGGAGTCCTTTTCGGCGCCGGTCCAGGTCCCCAGGATATGGACCGTGCCGCCGATCTTCCCCGATGCTGTGTTAGTAGTGCCGCAGGCCGTCACGCCCAGAACCAGAATCGCCATCGCAGCCAGAATTCGGCTTAACCTTCCCATTGGTGTCGTTCCTCCCTTTCTCCGGACGGCGCCCAGCCGCGATCACGCAGGGGTCGCAGGGACCCCATGGCAGCGAGTCTATGGCCGGCCTGCGGCTTTGTCAATTACTTCGGGTCTATCGGCTTGTTCGTATCTTTTCGAGGTCGTTGAGGATCGCATCGAGTTGACCGGGCTCCGAGATGTAGCGGACAACGCCCCTGAAGAAGGCGGTTCGCTGGGCCTTGTTCTGAAGATCGCTGAGATCGAATTCGGGCGCGTTCGCCACAATTAAGAGTTCGGCGGCCTGCCTCAAAATGGGGTCTCGGTAAGCTTCGAGGCCCACCTGCTTGTTGGCTGAGACCGCGCCGCCCCGCCTGACCCAGATTTGTTGCGCCTCAGCCGTGGTCAGATAGCTGAGCAAGTCGCGGGCCTCCTTTGAGTCTTTGAACATCCCAAACAGGTCAGCCGCCACCACCTGGGCTCCGCTGTAGCGCGGCTCGACGTCGGGGAAGCCGAAGGCCCGGACCTCCGGCACCGGCTGCTCGTTCTTGAACTCATCGGTTAGAAACGATGACTGGTGGGTGAGATAGCAACCGGGTGGGTTTGTGAACATCGGGCGAAACGCGGTCGCAAAGTTAGTCGATAGGACGGTGTTCTTACCACCATAGGTAAGGGCTTCGCTATTCACGATCGCGCCGAACGATTGCCAGGCTTTCTTCATATCGGGCGAGTTCCATGGCTCCTGGCCGGCCCCCAACCGCTCGTACTTTGCCGGCCCCGCCTGGCGAAGGTAGAAGTCCCGAATCCAATCGGCGCCCGGCCAGCCCGATGCGGAACCGCTTTCAACTCCTATGCACCAGGGGGTTGTGTGCGCAAGGGAAGCAATCTTCAGCGCGACCGCCATCATTTCGTCCCAGGTCCTGGGGGGGGCTCCGAGGCCCAGGCTGCTCGACGCAAGGTTCTTAGGGTTGTAGAAGATTAGGCCCTCGATCGAGACCTTGAGAAAGACAGCAACCAGCTTGCCGTGTACCGACGCAAGTCTGAGCCAGGGCTGGCCGTATTCCCTGTTGAGTCGGTTGAGGTCCAGGACCTTGTCCAGTGGAAGAAGTGTGCCGTTCTTGGCCAACTCGGCCATCTGCGTCGGACCCGACAGCTCGGCGAGATCGGGCGCGCTACCGGCCCGGATACGAGCGGATAGCAGGGCATTAATGTCGCGGCTGGGTTCGTAATCAACCTTGTTTCCGGTGCGCTGCTCCCATGGCTTGACCATGGCCATGAAGGAAGCCTGCTGATCCCCAACCCAGCTCCCCACGACGTGTAAATGCACTCCGCCGGTGCCATTGTTCGGTGACCCCGGATCGCAACCAACCAGCAATCCCAGCAGGATTACCGCAGCCGCGAAACGAGTACGCCCGGTTCGCTGCACGCTTACCGGCTGCCCATTGGTTTTCGCTCCGTCCTCCAGTCACGGCTGATACTAGGAGTCGCCTCTCCGCGGGTCAAACGCCGCCCCGGGTGAATCGATCCCTTGACCGCCGCCAATTCGCGGAATAGACTGCTAAGCATGGCAGGGGTTAGCTACGAGCACGTGTATAAGCGCTACCCGGGGAACGTGGTCATCAACGACATGAACGTCGAGATCAAGGACAAGGAGTTCGTTGTCCTCGTTGGCCCATCGGGGTCAGGCAAGTCCACCGCGCTGCGGATGCTCGCCGGGCTGGAGGAAATCTCCGACGGAAAGGTCTCGATCGGTGATCGGGTGGTAAACGATGTCGCTCCCAAGGATCGTGACATCGCCATGGTTTTCCAGTCATACGCGCTGTATCCGCACATGACGGTATATGACAACCTATCCTTCGGCTTGAAGCTACGCAAAACCCCCAAAGCTGAGATCGACAAGCGGGTCCGTGAGGCCGCTGGCATTCTCGGTCTCGAGCCCTACTTGGACCGCAAGCCGAAGGCGCTCTCAGGCGGCCAGCGGCAACGCGTCGCCCTGGGCCGCGCGATCGTGCGCCAGCCGAAGGTCTTCCTGATGGACGAGCCACTTTCCAACCTGGATGCGAAGTTGCGCGTCCAAACGCGAGTGCAGATCCTGAAACTTCACCAGAGGCTGCAGACCACCTTTATCTATGTCACGCACGATCAGGTCGAGGCCATGACAATGGGCGACCGGATCGTCGTTCTCAACAACGGCATCGTGCAGCAGGTGGATACCCCGTCGACCCTTTACCACCACCCGGTCAATATGTTCGTCGCCGGCTTCATCGGCAGCCCTGCGATGAACTTCCTCCCGGTCAAAGTCGGTGGCAACGGGCAGGCAGCACTCCAGGGCGAGGGTTTTGAGGTACCGGTCTCCGAGCGGTTGCTTTCGGAAGCCGGCGCTCAGCGCGGCCAGGAAGTTGTCATGGGCATTCGGCCTGAAGATCTCAAGGACGCCAGGTTCCCCGGTCGTGAGAATCTCCCCAAGCTGCGCTCGAAGGTTGAGGTCACCGAGAGCATGGGTAGTGAGAACTTCGTCTATCTGAACCTGGGTGGAAAGACCCTGACGTCACGAATGGATCCTCGGAGCGAGGACCTGAAGCCTGGCCAGACCGCCGAGATCGCGGTCGACACCCAGCACATCCATCTCTTCGACCCGAAGTCGGAAAAGGCCCTGATCAGCGGCGGCAAGCCCGTACAGAACTGAACGCGGTACCCGGGCCGGCTGGTCTGGGATGAGCGTCAACCGGACGGCCAACCGAGGCGCAAGCTCGACGTCTCGCGGGCCCGCGAAGCGTTGGGCTTCGAGGCGGCGGTTTCCCTCACCGAGGGTTTACGCCGTGCGGTCGAGTGGTACCTCGAGCAACTCGACACCGCGAGCGCGGCTGCCTAGATCGTCCCAACGCCAGGCCATCAGCAGGCAGGCTACTTCGCTTAGTACGAGCATCGGGCCAAGCAACCAGCCGAGCGACCCAAGCCCCCAGTAGGAGATCGCCAGGAGCTCCAGGTAGCCCACCAGCAGGCCGATACGCAAGCGGCGGCTGAGCGGAGCGTGGAGAGCGATTCCACCCGCCAGGAATAGCATTGCCAGGTCC
>DASWQQ010000116.1:0-2004 GCA_036403615.1 Candidatus Dormiibacterota bacterium
GCTCGGCTTTCTAGCCCGAGAGATCCCTGGTGAGGCCCCTCGCCTCCTGGCGGAATTGGGCGACGGCAAGTCGTAGCAGGGACCGTCCCCAACGTCCCGGTGACGATGCCCTTCTCTCAGGCGCTCCGGGCCGACGAGGACACCAGCCCGCGCGAGGTCCCTCCGGCTGGCCCGCACTCACAGCGAGCCCTGACCAACCCGGATTCGACGCCCGGGACGGGCATGCTGCCGCCAGTCGGCCTCTCCGATGAACCCGAACATGCAGTCGACGAGCTAGGAGCGAGCCAAGCGGAGCCGAGCTCCGGCCACGCAGTCCAAAGATCCAGCGATTTCAAATGTATAACTCTGAACCAACGCCGAAATGCCTCGAACTTGGGCAGCCCATTCGCGTTGAGTAGAAGCAGGGCAGCACTGGCAATCCGCCATCTGACCTGAATCCGCTTTTCGATTGCTGCCCTGAGGCAGCAATGCGTCTTTCCGAGTGGCGTACAATGCCCCAAGTTTTGTTCTTCGACACCAGAAACGTCTTTGAGCCGGAGCGAATCCAGAAGCTTGCCAACGTGTTCAAGGACGTGCTCGGCTCGATCTCTGACTCAGACTTCGCAGCCCTTCCGGCTTTGACGATCCGCCGGCTCGTTGCGACGAGCCTCATGGAGGAGGCTCGGCGCGGCGTGCTCGATCCCGAGCGGCTGAAGACGGCGGCTTTGGCCGCCCTGAACACCTCCCTGCGTGCGGGCCCCGTGGCGCAGAACAGTATGCCGCCTGGAAGTGGCGCAATCAGCGCAGCGGCATCCGGAAGGTGAAGCGGGTTTCCTCGGGCGTGGATGACACGTCGAGCGTTCCACCATGGGCTCGGGCGATCTCCGAGGCGATGTAGAGGCCCAGCCCAAGGCCTTGCTGGTTGGGCCGGATCGCCCCGCGCGTGAACGGGCGAAACAGACGGTCGAGCGCGGCCGCCGGGATCGGATCTCCCGCATTGGACACCCATAGCTCGAATTGAGCCCCGTCTGTCGCCGCGTGCACGCGGATCGGCCGGTCCGCCGCGCCATGCGTGATGGCGTTGCCAAGCAGGTTCGAAAAGAGCTGGGCGATGCGGGTGCGGTCGCAATTGACCCGCTCGGCCAAGCTGAAATCCGTCTCGATCTCCCGATCGGGCCAGCTCGCCTGCAACTCGGCAGCGACCTGATTCAGAACCGGCGCCAGGGGCTGATTGGCGTCGCGCGCCAAGCTGATCCCGGTGCCGAGGCGTCCGCGGGCGAGATCGAGCACGTTGTCGATCATTTTCGCCATGCGCGTGACGCTGTTCTGCATCAGGCCGACGATGGTTTTGCCCTTCTCGTTCAACGGAGTGCGCAGCAGCATTTTCGCCCCCGCATCGATGGAGGCGAGCGGGTTGCGCAAATCGTGCCCGAGCACGGCGATGAACTGCTCGCGCAGTTCCGCACCTTCGCGCTCGCCGAGGAGCGCCGCTTCGCTGCTCGCCAACCGTTCATGCACGTCGAGATGTGCGCCGATCAACTCGGCAAAGAGCTGGAACATCCCGAGCGTCTCGCGAGTGTTCAGCCTCATCGGACGCGGGTCAATCGCACATAACGTCCCAAAGAAGACGCCGCTCGGCCGGACGATCGGGACCGAGATGTAGCTCTGGAACCCGTACATCGCCGGTGTCGGGTGCTGGCGGAAGACGTCGTCTTCCGCGACGTGGTCGATCACGACCGCGTTCCCGCTTTGGCGGATCTCGTGGCAGATGGTGGTCCCGACCTGCAACTCTCCGCCGGGCTGCAGCCCGAACTGGATTTCATCATGCACGGCGCACGCGATCCAGCGGTCCTCGGTGACCCGAGCTACGGCTGCAAAGCCCATCCCGGTCGTGCGGCACACCACGTCGAGAATCCTGGGCACCGCATCGATCCGCGAGATCGCCGCGACCGCTTCGTCGACCTGGTCAGCCTCTTTCGCCACCGCTGCTCGTCCCAACTGCTCCGGCAAGGGACATAAGGTCCA
>DASWQQ010000117.1:0-2346 GCA_036403615.1 Candidatus Dormiibacterota bacterium
CCAGTCCCGCGAAGACGATCAGCACCGGTACGGGCGAGGACACGTAAGCGGTGGGCAGCCAGGTGTGCAGTGGAAAAAGCGGCATCTTGATGGCAAAGGCGAAGGCAAAGCCGAGGAAGAGAAGCTGCTGGACGCCGATAGAGATTCCGAGCGGCAGGTGCGCGACACCGTTCGCCGGGTTGTGGACCAGCGTGGCCCAGTCGAAGGTCAGCTGCCCGGTCTGGGCGAAGCTGATCGCCGCAACCGCAAGGATCGCGACCAGCATGGCGAAGCTGCCGACCACGGTATAGATCAGGAACTTGAATGCGGCGTAGACCCGGCGTCCCTCGCCCCAGGCCCCGATCAGGAAGTAGAGCGGTACCAGCATCGCCTCCCAGAAGACATAGAAGAGGATCAGATCAAGGGAGAGCAGCACGCCTGCTGTTGACGCCTCGAGTACGAGCAGCAGGAGCATGAACTCCTTGAAGCGAGGCATCGCAGGGTCGGCGACGGCAACGGCGAGCAGGAAGAGCAGCGCATTCAGGCCGAGCAGGAAGAGGCTGAGGCCGTCCACCCCGAGGTGATAGCTGACGCCAACCCCGGGGATCCACTGGCGGATCTCCTCGAACTGGAAATGCAGGTTGCCGACCCCCTGCTGGAAGCCCCCAATGATTGCCGCCACGAGCAGCAGCGTCGCGGCCGAGCTCAGGATGCCGAGCTGCTTGACTGTCCGGCGAGCCACCGAGGGTACGAGCGCGACCAGCACCGCGCCGGCCAGAGGAACGACCAGCACCAGGGTCAGCCAGGGAACATTCGGTGCGAGCGAATACCAGTTCATCTATCCGGACCTGAAGAAGGGCACGTAGCCGAGCGTCCAGGCGATCAGTCCGACGATGGCGATGGCGCCGCCCAGGGTCCAGAGTCCGTAGCTGCGAACCCGGCCGGTCTGCATCGTGCGCCACTCGCGTGACTCGAGCAAAAAGAAACCGGCCACGCCGTTGACCGCCCCGTCGATCACGCGCGGCTCGAGCACGTTGGAGAAGAAGCGGCCGAGCGCGTAGCCCGGACGCACGAGCACCCGGTCGTACAGTTCGTCGATGTAGTACTTGCGCTCCACGAGGGTCGCGACCGGCCCCATGCGGCTGCGCCAGGCCACCGCCATCTCAGGCCGTCGCGCGTAGAGCAGATAGGCGAGCGCGAAGCCGATCGCCGCGGCCACCAGGGTCAGCAGCGCCAAACCCCAAAAGGCGAGCGTGCCGACGTCGGCGGCGTGGCCGAAGACCGGCTGCAGGAAGTTGGCCACCGGGATGTAGCCGCCGAGCGCCGCCCCCGCGGCCAGGATGACGATCGGAATCGTCTGGATCGGCAGGGACTCGTGGAGATGCCGGGGATCTTCCCGCAACCACTCCCAGCCGAAGGCGATGATGAAGAGCCGGAACATGTAGAACGCGGTGAGGCCGGCGGTAAGCAGAGCCGCAAGACCCATCACGAACTCGATGCCGCTGGCGCTGAGCGCCGCCCGGATGATCTCGTCCTTGCTGAAGAAGCCGGCGAGCAACGGGAATCCACTGATCGAAAGAGTGCCGATCAGGAAGGTCCAGAACGTCACCGGCAGGCCGCGCCGGAGCAGTCCCATGTGGCGGATGTCCTGGTCGTCGTGGAAGGCGTGAATCACGTTGCCGGCCGCCATGAAGAGGAGGGCCTTGAAGAAAGCATGGGTCATGAAGTGGAACATGCCCGCGGCGTAGGCGCCGATACCAACCGCGAGAAACATGTAGCCGATCTGGCTCATGGTCGAGTACGCCAGGATGCGCTTGATGTCGGTCTGGGTAGTGCCGATGGTCGCGGCGAAGAGGGCGGATACGCCTCCGATGACGGCCACTGTCGTGGCGGCAACCGGCGCCCAGTCGTAGAGAAGATGCATCCGGGCGACGAGATAGACGCCGGCGGTGACCATGGTCGCCGCATGGATCAGGGCGGAGACGGGAGTGGGCCCCTCCATGGCGTCGGGAAGCCAGGTGTGGAGCGGCAACTGGGCCGACTTGGCCACCGCCCCTACCAGCAGCAGGAGGCAGATGGCGGTGATCACGGTTCCGCCCTTGGGCAACTGGTGGACCCGGCTGAAGACGCTGCTGAAGTCGAGCACGTTCAAGTTGAGGAAGATCACGAAGGCGGCGAAGACCATACCGACGTCGCCGATCACGTTCATGACGAATGCTTTGCGGGCGGCGAGCACCGCCGAAGGCCTGTCGTACCAGAAGCCAATCAAGAGGTAGGAGCAGAGACCGACACCGCCCCAGCCCACCACCAGCCAGACGAAGTTGCCGCTAAGGACAAGCAGCAGCATGGCGAAGACGAAGAGGTTCA
>DASWQQ010000118.1:0-10682 GCA_036403615.1 Candidatus Dormiibacterota bacterium
AAAGTGATCACGAAGCCGGCGAACTTCGCGATCGTAGACTGCGAACGGGTTCACCCCACGCGGATCGAATTCGGCCCCACGTCTCAAATCAGTGTCCATCCGATGGAAGCGGTCATACGGGCGCCCGCCCTGAGCCGAAGCCGAGCTGGGCAGAAACCTTTTCGGCTGAGTGTTCGTTTCATGCCAGGGAGAGGCTGTCCTTGAAAGTAAAGATGATCTTGCCGGCGCTAACCGAGGCCAGGAGCCCGTTTTTTCGACCGATCAAATATTCTCTCTTCCCGCCGCTTGGTTTGGCCACCCTGGCTGCTTACCTCGATCCGGATGACGCTATCGCGATCTGCGACGAGCACGTCGAACCACTCGACCTTACCGACGAGCCCGATCTCGTCGTAATCCAGGTGTACATCACCTCGGCGAAGCGAGCGTACCGGATCGCCGACGGATACCGAGCAAGAGGTATCCGGGTTGTGATGGGCGGTCTGCATGTGACATCGCTTCCCGAGGAGGCTGCCCAGCACGCTGACACAATCTTTCTGGGCCCGGGCGAGGACACCTGGCCTCAGTTCCTGCGGGATTTGAAAGCCGGCGTCCCGGCTTCCCGGTATGTCTCCGATCACCGTAGCTTGCTGGGCGTGCCGCCCATCCGGCGGGACCTGATCAAGCGCCACAGATACCTCGTGCCTAATTCCATTGTGGTGTCGCGCGGATGCCCGCACGTATGCGATTTCTGCTACAAGGTGGCATTCTTCAAGGGCGGAAAGCAGTTCTACACGCAGGCTGTTGACGAAGCGCTGGCGGAGATCGACAGGCTGCCGGGAAGGCATCTTTACTTCCTGGATGACCACCTCCTCGGCAATCCGAAGTTCGCGGCCGAGCTTTTCGCGGGAATGCGTGGCATGGGTCGTCTCTGGCAGGCGGCAAGTACCGTGAAGTCGGTGCTCGAGCAACCACGCGTCCTCGAAGCAGCCGTCGAAGCTGGCATGCGCAGCGTCTTCGTCGGCTTCGAGACGGTCAACGCCGACAACCTTGCCGAGCAGCGAAAGTACCAGAACATCGGACGCAACTACGACGCTGCAATCAAGCGCCTCACGTCGCTGGGAGTAATGGTCAACGGGAGCTTCGTCTTCGGTATGGACAGCGACGGGCCGGACGTCTTCGATCGCACGGTCGATTGGGCGGTCAGCCAGGGAATACAGACGGCTACGTTCCACATCCTCACGCCCTATCCGGACACCGAATTGTATAAACGGATGGCGGTCGACCATCGTGTTCTGCACAGCGATTGGGATCTCTTTGACACTCGCCACGTGGTCTTTCGTCCTGGTCGATTGACCCCCCAGCAACTCGAGGCAGGCTACTGGCGGGCGTACAAGGACTTCTACGAGTGGAAGGCCATCCTGAAAGGCGCATCAACCAAAGAAACGCTCCGCGAGAGTCTGCGGCACGTTGCCTACTCCGCCGGTTGGAAGAAATTCGAGCCGCTCTGGGATGTTGCGATTAGATCCGGCCAGGTTCTACATGCTCTACCGTTCCTCGAGTCGATCCTGTCCGGCTTCGGCCGGCACAAACCGTCGCCCCCGCTACGAGCTAGTCGGCACGATGAAGCCATAGGTGTTGGCCGGCAGGGCGACCTTGGCCAGCTGCGAGCCGTCCGCGCGGAGCACGAGTAGTTCCTTGCCGCTGGCTGTCAGGACATAAACAGTGCGGCCGTCCGCGGAGGCGAGCACCGAATCAAGCGCCTGGTCTGCTAGCCAACGACCTCTGACGGTCGCGTCCGGCAGATGGACGAGGGACAGTCCGCCGGGTGCGCCGAATCCGCCAACCGCGTACAGCCAGTTGCCATCCGGGGACACTGCCGCGCTTCGCGGGATGCCGCCGGCGTAGGCCGGGGTAACCAGCAGCGACCCGAGCCATGACAGGAAATTCCACCGGGCCATCGCTACCTTCGTGGACTTGCCGGCCGTCTCGTGTACAAGGTCAATCACGTGAAGTGCGCCGGTTCCACTTTCATGGAGGTAGAGCGTGTTGCCGTCCGCGGCGAACACCGGCGTAACCCAGAACGGGTTCTGCTGACCAACGACGATTTCATGCTTGACCGTCAAACCTTCCAGGTCGTACCAGGTCACGCGGCCGTCCATCGGACAGAAGGCGACGAGCGTGCGGTTGTCCGCCAGCACCCGGAACGCCAGGCCGCCCGCAGAGTTGACGCCACCCGCCACCAGGCCGGCGCACGGGAAGGCGCTGCCGTTGACGCGCTGTTCGAGGTGTAGCGTGCTGCCGTCAAAAGCCAGCTTCACGACAGTCTGACCAAAGATGTAGACATGCTGCGCCTGTGCTCCAACAATCAGGGGGGTTCCAAAAGTGGGAACGCCGACATCAATAGACGCGATCGCACGCCCGAGCGTCAGGTCGACCAGCTGCAGCATTGCTGGGGAGCCACTGCTAACGGCCAGGTAGCGCCCATCCGAACTGAGCATCGGCACGCCCGTGTCGAAGGCAATCAGGGGAATCGTCCGCTCTTTGTGCCCGTCTATTGCGCTGAAGATGTCGATTCCGCTATTAACGATGGCGTAGAGGTGTGTGCCGTCCGGCGATCGAAGTTCGACGGGTGCGTTGATTCGCCCGACAACTCGGCCCGTGCCATCAACCCCAGTGACAGTGTCGCCGTGAATGGTCTGGCTGGTCACCCAGGCGATGTTTGCACCAGGCCCGGCCGAGATCGGATTGGTTGGCGAGGTTGACACCGGTCCGGGACTGATTCGAGCTCGATGCATCGAGAAAACCACGGTCCCGACCACCAGAGCGATTGCCAGGGCGGCCGCCAGCCGGCCAAACGCCACCAACGGCCGGCGGGGTGACACCGGGCGAAGCCGGACGGAGATCGCGGGAAGCAGGGCGGGCGTCGGCCCTCCAATCGCATCCAGCGTCTGGTGGATCTCAGCTCGCAGCGACTCTTCCTGGTTCATCCTTCCGCCTCCGACATTGCAAAGTCCGCCTTCAGCTCACGGATGCCGCGGTATAGCCGGCCCCGAACGGCCGCGTATGAGGCGCCGGCTATTCCGGCGATCTCCTGTAGCGGCAGGTCAAGATAGAAATAGAGAACGACCACCAGCCGTTGCTCCTGATTGAGCCGCTTGAGCGCATTGCGCAGGTCGATACCCTGGGCTGACTGCTCCTCCGGCGCCTGGGCAGTGCGCACCGGGTCGGTCTTGAGTACCTGCCACCACCTGCCCCGTCGAGTGGTTCGACACTCGTTGGCGACGATTCCGAGGAACCAGGGACGGATCTCCGCGCCCTCCCGAAGTTGGTCGAGCCTGCGCCACGCCTTCACTGCTGCCTCCTGGACCGCATCTTCCGCCAGTGAGCGATCCTGGAGCATGCCGACGGCCAACCGGTAGGCGGGTTCCAACAGAGGCTGCAGCATTGAGGTGAAGGCCGCTTCGCTACCTCGCCTGGCATCCTGAACCACATCCGGGTCGGCGGCGTGCTCCATGCCGTCCCCCTATATACGCTCGGGGGACCCCAATTTGTGACACCTGCCCGTTTAAGCGCCGTGAAACTGCGGAATAATTGATATATAGCCGTGGATGACCAGGAGGTCGTTGGACGCGTCGGTCTGGTAACGGCGTCCATCGCTCCGGGCAGGCTGGGGGAGGTGAAGGTGGCGATCCGAGGCGGTAGCGAGGCGTTCCACGCCTACGCCATGGATCCAAAAGAGGCCATTGCGAGGGGTACCCGCGTCTTCATCGTGGAGTACTTCCCGCCGCGCACGATTGTCGTCAGCCTGGCCTGACGGCCGGGCATTCCAGGAGGTAGGTAAAAAGCGATGGGGGATCCTCTTCTCACCAGCGTCGCGGTGGTTGTTGGCGTCGTTGTTGTCGCGCTCGTGGCGATCTTTTTGCTCTGGCGAATGACGTGGCGGGTCGCCGAACCAAACGAAGCCCTCGTCATCTCGGGTCTCCACCAGGGGGCGCCGAATGGAGTGGGGGAGAGTCTCGGCTTCAAGATCGTGACCGGCAAGGGCACGATGGTCCTACCCGGCGTCCAGATGGTGCGGCGGCTATCGCTCGACCTGCGTGAAACCGACCTGCAGGTCGACTGTGTGAGCCAGCAAGGAATCCCGCTCAAGATCCGCGCAGTGGTGATCTACAAGGTCGGCGACGATTACGCGTCGATTGCCAATGCTGCACGACGGTTCCTCGATCAGCAGAACCAGATGGACCAGCGAGTCCACAACGTGTTCGCAGGCCACCTCCGGGCGATCGTGGGCGCCATGACGGTCGAGGAGATGATCCGCGACCGCGAGAAACTCACCCAGCTCACCCGCGAACACGCCGGAACCGAGATGGAGAAGCTCGGCTTGATCATCGACTCCCTTCAGGTGCAGGAGATCGACGACCCGACCGGGTACATCAAGAACATGGCGCGGCCGCACGCCGTCGCGATCGAACGGGAGGCGCGTATAGCGCAGGCGGGTGCCGACCGCGAAGCGACCCAGAAAGAGCAGGAAGCCGAGGCACTGAAGGCGCAGGCTCGGCGTGACAGCCAGATCAAGCAGGCGGGCTTCCAGGCCGAGATCGACCAGGCGACTGCTCTCGCCCGTCAGGCTGGACCACTGTCCGAGGCGACCAACCGGCAAAAGGTCGTCGTCGAAGAGACCAAGGTTGCCGAGCTGGAGGCCCAGCGCGCCGAGCAGCGACTCTACGTGGAAGTGCGCAAGCCGGCTGACGCCAAGGCCTACCAGGAAGTAACCCTGGCGAGGGCCGAACGTGACGCCACGATTGCCGCGGCAGAAGCCCGGGCGCGGGAAGTCGAACTCGGTGCCGCCGCCGAGGCCGGCAAGACGAAGACGATCGCGGCGGCTGACGCGGAGCGCGTGCGGCTGGAAGCGACCGCCAACTCGGAACAGACAAGGATGGTCGGGCTGGCGGAGGCGGACGCCACCCGCGCCAAAGGAATGGCCGAGGGCGATGCGGTTCGTGCCCGGGGCATGGCGGAGGCCGAAGCCATCAAGGCTCGCGCCGATGCGCTTGCCGAGAACCAGGACGCTGTCATCGGGCAACAGCTCGCCGAACGCTGGCCAGAGATTGTCGAAGCGGCAGCCAAGCCGTTTGGCGGCATCGACCAGCTGATCGTGCTAAACGGCGCCAAAGGGCTCTCCGAGACGCTGGCGCAAGCCCTCAGCCAGGGAGCGACTGGCCTCGATCTTGCCCGCCAGCTACTGTCCGGCAAGAATGGGAAGCGCTCCAACGCTGGGGCGCACGCGGACACCGAACCGGTGGCCGCAGCCGATACGCAGTCGTCCGACCGCTAGCTGACAGGGGCCGGGCCCAATCGAGGGCCCGGCTCTCGGCTCGCGGCGTCAGGGGACGGCAATCCAGCGCTGGTCGTCTGGCGAGGTTAGGGCGTTGGCCAATTGCAGACGGTACCGGCCCGGCTGGGTGACTGTGAGATTCAGGGTCCCCATAAAAGGCTTCCCGTTGTCCCATTCACCGCCACTATCGATGCCGTAGACAGGCTGGCCGGAGGCGTCGAAGAAACTTGCCGAGAAGTATCTCCGCTCCAGTTGCTGGAGCTCCGTCCGGTTGCTTTCCGCTGACTTCGAGTAGGCCAGACCGTCGTAGCGGTCGTTGATTGGCCCGCGTAAGGTCCAGCGAATCTGTAGCTCCGAGCCCGTTCGGCGAACCATGGTGACCGTGAAAGTGCCGTCAGCGGTTCGCACCGGAGCGGGGAGAGGAAGCTCGCGGACGGAGGCCGGCAGCAAGGTAGCGTTGAGGGTCCAGTCACCGGCCAGGACCGCATTCGGCCCTTTCGAATCGATCAGCCACTGCTCAGTGAGTCCCGTCACGTGCATTGTGAGTCGCGCACCGACCTTCGATGCCGGCCATCCTAGCGGCTCGAACTGGAGCCCCGTGGGCCCGTTCACGCCACTCTGTTTGTAACTATGCCCGAACTGATCCGTAAGGCTGACGCCCTCACCGATGCCGTAGTCACCGGGGTGCAAGCCGTACTGCTTTGGATTGCCGGCCAGTCCCCGCCCGTCAATCTCCAACAGCATGACGGTGCGGAGGCCATCGGCGTACCCGGTCACGAGGCGAATGGTGTGGCCATTCGACGTGGCGCGACTGCTGAACGCCACCGCATTTTGCTCCGTCAGGCCGAACCCGTGTAGCAAAGGATCAGCGACACCACCCAGGACGGGAGTCGCGGCAAGGGCCTGGCCGTAGGTCGGCGCGTAGTACGCAGCGGCGAGGTTTCCGATGCCGATGACGAGCACTGCCAGTGCCAGGCCAGCAGCCAGGCGAAGGGGCTGGCGGCGCTTGATCCGCGGATGCTCGACGCGAAAGGTCAGAAGCGACGTCAATGCGCGAGAGTCGTCGGCCCCGAGCACGACCGACGCTGCCAGGGAAGCAAGCCGGCGATCGACCTCGCCGGGCGAGAGTGTCGGGGTGGTCATTTCATTCCTCCATAGGTTGCGTGGTTAGTTTTCGTCGGAGTGCCTCGCGGCCGCGGAAGAGCAGTTGCTTGGCGGCCGATTCGCTGAGCCGCATGATGCGGGCGACATCGATGATGGCGAGGTCTTCGCAGTAGCGTAGCCAGAGAGCCGCTCGCTGGCGGGCCGGGAGCGCAAGCATGGCCGCCATGAGATCGGGGTCGACGCTAGATTCCAGAGGTGCCGCGAGGCGTCGATCCCAGCCGGCAGGGAGTGGGAGCCAATCGAGCATCGGGCGGTGGCACAAGCGGTAGACGATCGTCAGAAACCATGGTCGGAATTCCCCCGTGCGGCCGGCTCGGTACCTCCAGGCGCGCAGCGCTGCTTCCTGGACGACGTCGCGCGCCTCCTCGGGCCCTCGGCCGAGCTGGCGGGCCAATAGAAAGGCGGACCTGCTTGCTTCCCGGAAGGCCGCCTCGAATTGGTACGCCTGGTCTGCTGTCGCTTCGGTCCGCGGCGGTTCAGCGTCTCTTGCTGTCAACATTGGCCCTGCACCTAGTAAGATCCGGCACCCGCTCGAAAGGTAACGCCCCGAGGATTACCCAAGTCTCGCCCCTTCGTTTCAACCCGCGGTTATCATGGACGCGTTTCCCAAACCAACGAGAGTCCCCGGAGGTATCGGCGATGGCTGTGAGTAAGGTCGCTAAGAAATCAGTTCTCACCTCTGATGAAAAGGCCGCGATGCGAGACCTGGTCCGCGAACGCAAGGCGGCATTGAGTGCGGCTGATGCAGAGAAGGAATGTTTGGCCAGGATCGCCGAAATGCCGCCGTCGGACCGCGCCATGGCGAAGAAAATTCACGCGTTGATTAAATCTAAAGCTCCCGTGCTCGAGGCCAAAACATGGTACGGAATGCCCGCCTACCACAGGGATGGCGACATCATCTGTTTCTTTCAGAGCGCCAGCAAATTCAAGGCACGATACGCAACCCTCGGATTCACCGACAAGGCGAAGCTTGACAACGGCAACGTTTGGCCCACGTCCTTCGCCCTCGCGAAGCTGACACCTGCAGACGAAACCAGGTTAGCGTCGTTGGTAAAGAAGGCCGTCGGTTAGCAGGGTGCTGACTCTGTGGTCTCCTGCCTGATTCGTGGGTCATCACCCGCCTGCGCCCAAGCCGCGCAGAACCTTTCTTAACGATCTCTCCGGGCGTTGATCAAGCTCGGCACCCGAGCGGTCGGTGAGTTCTGAGTCGCGGGGTAGAGCGCGCGAAACGTATGGATCAATTGTCCATAGCGCGCTGCCCGGTCA
Source organism: Candidatus Dormiibacterota bacterium (assembly GCA_036403615.1). Lineage (GTDB taxonomy): Bacteria > Chloroflexota > Dormibacteria > CF-121 > CF-121 > JALYYC01. The sequence continues at coordinate 7,745 of DASWQQ010000118.1, forward strand.
CGATCGGGCTCGATGACCTCGCCGGTTCGAAGGGTTCGCTCGCAGGCATCCTCGACGCTACCGTAGCTGCCGGCCGCAACCCCAGCCAGCAAGGCGGCGCCCAGGGCGGGACCTTCGTCGCCGCTCATCACCTCCACGGGCAGGTTGAAAATATCCGCCTGCTGCTGGCGCCAGGCCCGGCTACGCGCGCCGCCACCGGTGGCACGGACTCGCTGGACGTCGACGCCAAGCCCGCGCAGAAGATCCAGTCCGTCGCGCAGGCTGAAGATGACACCTTCCATCAGGGCTCGCGTCAGGTGGGCGCGTGTGTGATGCGCCCGAAGTCCGATAAACGCGCCGCGTGCCTCGGGATTCAAATGCGGCGTCCGCTCGCCACTCAGATAGGGGAGAAAGTACAAGCCCTCGGCCCCGAGCGGGGCCGTCTCCGCGAGCGAAGCCAACTCCTCGTAGTCCATCGCGCCGCCAAGAAGGTCGCGCCACCAGCGGAGGCAGCCGCCCGCGGAGAGCGTCACCGACATCAGGTGGTAGCGTCCCGGCACCGCGGAGCAGAAAGTGTGAAGGCGTCCGGACGGATCAGGGTCAGCTCTCTCCCGGTGGGCGAACAGCACACCGCTGGTACCGATCGATGAGCTGATCAGTCCACCCCGCACGATTCCGGTGGCGATCGCGGCCGCGGCATTGTCGCCCGCGCCGGCGGCGACCGGCAACCCGGCCGGTAATCCCAGTTCAGAAGCGACCGACGGGCGCAGGCCTCCCGTGATGGTGGCGCTCTCGCTCACGGAAGGCAACCATTCCGAAGGAATGCCCAGGGCATCGAGAATCTCACCGGACCAGGCGCGAGCCCTGAGGTCGAGCAGCAGTGTCCCGGAGGCATCTGCCACGTCGGTGGCCAGCTCACCTGTCAGGCGGAGTCGGACGTAATCCTTCGGGAGCATGACTCGCCGTACATGCCGATACTGCACCGGCTCCACATCACGCAGCCAGAGGATCTTGGGCGCCTGGAACCCCGTCAGCGCGGGGTTGCCGGTGATCGCCATCAACCGTTCGGCACCGACTCTCGTGTTGATCTCGTCGCACTGCACGGCGGTGCGCTGATCGTTCCAGAGCAACGCGGGACGGACCACCTCCCCAGCTTGATTGAGGAAAACCGATCCATGCATCTGGCCGCTGAGCCCAAGCGCGGTGAACTCGCCGCTAGCCTCGGAGGCCACGCGGCCCACTACCTCTTTGGTCGCGTCCCACCAGCCTTCAGGGTTTTGCTCGGTCCAACCCGGGCGCGGTGTCAGCATTGGGTACCGGGCTGAGGCCGAGGCTACGACCGTCCCGGCTTCGTCGATGGCAAGGGCCCGGGCACCGCTCGTGCCGATGTCGAGCCCGAGCAGCACTAGCCGGCTGAGGTTGGGGCCACAGCCAGCTGCTGCGACCAGTGGTAGCCGCCATCGGTTGTCGCTTCGATCACGACGTTACCGCTGGTTTCGTCGCGGGTCAGAACCCAGCCCGTGGTGACTGCCGTGAAGGCGGCGGCATAGGTCTCGCTGCTGTTATCAATCTTTCCGGTGCGCCGTAGGCTGGCACCACCAGCATTTGCAATGACACACGCGGATACATTGCCTGCGGGACTATCTCCGATGAAGACGGCGTCCGACGGATCCACGACGCTAAAGCTACCTGGGTAAGGCCCGGGTCCGTCCGGGACGCCAGGTAGTGCGGTGCCGCTGGTTACTGACTCGGCCATAACGGTGCGCCAGGATCGTCCATCCTGGGTCGAGTAGGCGACGTATGGGAGATGTCCGGCGGCGCCGTTCTGTACGGTCAGCAGCGCCCAGGCAGCCGAAGGGGCCGCGCATTGAACCAGCGTACGATGCAAGCCCGGCCCGAGCCCCGCGCTATACATGCTCAGGCTCTGGGCCCAGGTCCTTCCGCCATCCGCGCTCTGGTAGAGAACCCCTTCTGCCGTTGCCAGCCAGCCATGGGAGGGATCGCTGAAGCAGGCGCTCTGTGGGTCGGCTGGACTGTTGAGCGTGCTCCACGACCTGCCGCCATCGGTGGTTGTGACCAGGCTCGCTCCCGCATCGGGAATAAGTGTGCCGTGGTCCGGTTGCGCATTAGAGCCACCGGATACGCCCCAACCCTGCGTGGCGCTTGTGAAGTGGACCGATCGTAACGAACCCTTCGCTTCGCCGAGTAAATGCCAGCTGTGCCCACCGTCCGTTGTGCCAAGCAGCTCGTGTAGTCCTACCACCCAGCCGGTCGTCTGGCTGATGAAGTCCACCCCGACGTAATCGCTGGTCGAGGCATACTGGCGGACCCAGTGGGCGCCGTCCGTGGTGGCATAGATCGCGTGAGAGCCCGCCACCCAGCCCGTCTTCGGACCGACCATCTGGATCGATGCCAGCGCCGGGATGTACGAGGGATCGGTATCCGGGGGAGTTGGGGTCGGCGCGGGTGTGGGGGTAGCGGAGGCGGATGCAGTCGGGCTCTCCGACGCGGTTGCGGATGCGCTTGCCGATGAAGTCGGTGCGCCAGTCGCCGAGGGCCGGGCCGACGACGACGGCTTGACGCCGGAGTTGGCCGTCGACCCGCAGGCCGCGGCGCTCAGCACGACTGTGCTGAGAGCCGCAAAACCGGTCAGTCGCCGACGGAAAGTCCGGCCTGGCATGCGTATAAAACGAGCCCCGCCGACCAGGCATGCGAGATCGGCAGGATGGCCCCTTTTGGTCCAACACCACGCGTGTTGTAGTAGCGCTCGCTGACCATTCCCTTACGGGCGTTGAAGTCGCCGTCCACGCGGGCGATGAACTGAAGGAAGCAGGCGAGGTTGTCGCGCGTCCGCTCCAGGTAATAGTTGTCACCGGTGTGTTCCGCCAGTCGCATCATCTCCGGCAGGCAGATCAGGCCATAGCTGTGGAGGTGCTGGTTGCGTGGCGAGGCCAGGTCG
>DASWQQ010000119.1:0-1755 GCA_036403615.1 Candidatus Dormiibacterota bacterium
ATGTTGGCAGCGATCAGCACCACGATCTTGTCCAATCGTTCCTGGGCGCTGACCTGCTCCGCCATGGTTTCGCGAAGCCGTCTCAGCAGGACGCGGGGGCCTCCCGACGCGCTTCGCATGTGCTGGTATCCTCCCCCGCGAATCCAGCAGCCCGGGTGGCCGGCAACTGGCGTTAAGCTCGACAGACCTTTTATTGATTCGGCGCAGCCGCGAGCCCTGGAAGCGGGCCGAATCAGGATGGCCAAACGGTGGCACAGTTTGCGGCAGCCCCCCTAAGGCGCCGTATATCGAATTGAGCCTTGTTTTGCCAAGCAAAACGCCTGCCACAGGCGAAAACATCCTTGCTGGCCCATTGCTGCGCCCGCTAAGGGAAAATTGTTCTAAATTTTTACGGGCCGACTGCATTCGGCTCCCGCCGCCAGGGATTTTCCCTGAGCGGGAGAGGTTGCCGGCCCTCAGACCTGATCGAGGCCGTAGAGCGTGTGCAGCGTGCGCACCGCCAGTTCGGTATAGGCGGCATCGATCAGTACCGAGAATTTGATCTCGGAAGTGGTGATGGCCCGGATGTTGATGTTGCGCGCGGCAAGGGCGGCAAAGGCCTTGGCGGCGACGCCGGCATGGCTGCGCATGCCGCTGCCGATCACGGAAACCTTGGCGACGTCGGTGGCGCTGTCGATCCGCGCATACCCGATCCTGGCCTTGGCGGAGGTGATGGTGTCGCGGGCCCGGCCATAATCGGAGGCCGGGACGGTGAAGGTGAGGTCGGTGGTGGCGCCGTCCTCCGAGACATTCTGCACGATCATGTCGACGTTGATATTGGCTTCCGCGAGCGGACCGAAGATCGCCGCGGCGACACCCGGCTTGTCCTCGATCTGACGCACGGAAATCTGGGCTTCGTCCTTGGAGAAGGCGATCCCGGTGACGACGTGGCCTTCCATGATTTCCTCCTCGCTGCAGATCAGCGTGCCCGGCGGCGTGCCGTGCGGGTCGATGTCCTCGGGTTTGTCGAAACTGGAACGCACGAACACCGGCATGTTATGCACCATGCCGAGCTCCACCGAGCGGACCTGGAGGACCTTGGCGCCCTGCGAGGCCAGTTCCAGCATGTCCTCGAATGCGATCTTCTCGAGCCTGCGCGCCTTCGGAACCACGCGCGGGTCGGTGGTGTAGACGCCGTCGACGTCGGTATAGATGTCGCAGCGCTCGGCGTGGATGGCGGCCGCGATCGCCACCGCCGAGGTATCCGAACCGCCGCGGCCGAGCGTGGTTACCCGCCCGGTTTGCGGATTGATGCCCTGGAAGCCGGCGATCACCGCGACCTCCTTGCGCTCCTTGAAGCGCTTGATCAGCTCTGCGCCGTCGATCTCCAGGATGCGCGCCGAGGCATGGGCGTCGCTGGTCCGGATCGGGATCTGCCAGCCCTGCCAGGAGCGTGCCTGAACGCCGATTGCCTGCAGCGCGATCGCCAGCAGCCCGGCCGTCACTTGCTCGCCCGACGCCACCACGGCGTCGTATTCGCGCGCGTCATGCATCGGGGATGCCTCGCGGCACCACTCCACCAGCTCATTGGTCCTGCCGGCCATCGCCGACACCACCACGGCGACGTCATGGCCGGCATCGACCTCCCGCTTGACGTGGCGGGCGACATTGCGGATGCGATCGATGGTGGCGACGGATGTGCCGCCGAATTTCATCACGAGGCGGCCCATGACGACTGGTGCATTCCCTGAGGTTAAGTAAGGTGTCCGGCGCCAA
>DASWQQ010000120.1:0-3823 GCA_036403615.1 Candidatus Dormiibacterota bacterium
GGTTTCGTGAACGAAGTCCTGGGCCCGCTGCTCAAGTACGCCGAGTCTCGCGAGACGCCCTTGCTGGAGACCCTGGAGGCGCTCGTCGCCGCGCGCTGGGTGCGCCGAGGTGCAGCGCGAGCCCTGGGCATCCACATCAACTCCATGGGCTACCGAATAGAGCGCATCCAGGGCCTCGCCGGCCTCTCCCTGAACGACCCGGAAACCCGAGTCGCCATAGCGATCGCCCTCCGAGCCCGAGCCATGCTGGGCATGTAAAAAAGCCTGGGGGAACCGCGTGGGTTCCCCCAAGCCTTTATGCGTCGTGGTACAGATAAAACTCCCAGGGATGCGGGCGTAGCGCGACCTGGTCCACCTCGCGCGTGAGCTTGTACTCGAGCCAGGTCTCGATGACGTCGGACGTGAAGACGTCGCCCTGCAGGAGAAACTCGTGATCGCTCTCCAGCGCTGCCAGAGACTCGCCCAGCGAGCCGGGGACGTTCGCGATCCTCTCTTTCTCCTCGCCTTCGAGCTCGTAGATGTCCTTGTCGAGCGGGTCGGGCGGCTCGATCCGGTTCCTGATGCCGTCCAGGCCGGCCATGAGCATCGCCGGGAAAGCGAGGTAGGGGTTGGCAGCCGGATCCGGGGAGCGAAACTCGACGCGCTTCTGCTTGGGGCTCGTCGAGTAGACAGGTATGCGCACGCAGGCCGAGCGGTTCCGCTTCGAGTAGACCAGGTTGATCGGCGCCTCGTAGCCGGGGACCAGCCGTCGGTAGGAGTTCGTGGTCGGTGCACAGAAGGCCAGAAGCGCGGCCGCGTGCTTCAGCAGTCCGCCGATGTACCAGCGAGCCGAGTCGCTGAGCAGCGCATATCCGGACTCGTCGAAGAACAGGTTGGTCCCGTCCTTCCAGAGACTCTGGTGAACGTGCATCCCTGAGCCGTTGTCCTGGAAGAGCGGCTTGGGCATGAACGTCGCCACGTAGCCGTGCTGATGTGCGACGTTCTTGATGATGTACTTGTAAGCCATCATCTGGTCGGCCATCTTGGTCAGACTCGTGAACCGGAGGTCGATCTCAGCCTGTCCGGCTGTTCCGACCTCGTGATGCTGCACCTCGACGTCGATGCCCGCGTCGATCAGCTTGAGCATGATCTCGGAGCGAAGGTCCTGCAGCTTGTCAGTCGGCGGGACCGGGAAGTAGCCCTCTTTGTAGCGGGGCCGGTAGGCGAGGTTGGGAGTCGTGTTGGAGCCCGAGTTCCAGACGCCTTCTTCTGAGTCGATGAAGTAGTAGCCGCTGTGGGAGTTCTGGTCGAAGCGAAGGCTGTTGAAGATGTAGAACTCGGCCTCGGGGCCCCAGTAGCTGACGTCGGCGATGCCCGTGTCCGCCAGGTACGCTTCCGCCTTCTGGGCGATGAAACGCGGGTCGCGCGAGTAGCTCTCGCGTGTGATCGGGTCCACGACGTTGCATACCAGGTACATGGTTGGGACCTGGAGCACCGGATCCACGGTGGCGCTCTCCGGGTCCGGCAAGAGCAGCATGTCGCTCTCGTTGATGGTCTGAAAGCCGCGGATGCTGGAACCGTCGAAGCCGAGGCCTTCCGTAAAAGCGTCCTCGTCGAAGGAACTCAGTGGAACGCTGAAGTGCTGCCAGGTGCCGGGCAGGTCGACGAACCTGATGTCGACGACCTTGACTCCGGCAGCGCGAGCCTTGTCCAGCACTTCGGACGGGCTCGTCCTGGGGGAATCTTCTACTTCTACTGCCATATTGCCTCCTGCGGCCTGCCTGGTCGGCAGGGAAAAACGCCAAATGCACATCCTATTCAGCGAGCAGGGCCGCCGGTATGTGGGGTTCGCACCAAGTTCGAGCGCTGGTAACCGTGGCATGGACACGGGCGGACAGGACCGAGCCCTGGCAGTTCAGGCGCAACGCACGATTTCTCGCCTTGCTTGTATGTGGTCCTCGTACGTGGTAGCCGCCGGCTCAATCTCAATACGTTTCCCGAATGAAACACAAGCTTGCCCTGGCCTCCGGCATCGCGGCGCTGTTCGCCGTGTTGCCTCTGACCGCGCTCGCCGCCGACGCCGACAAGACCGCCACGCAGGCCGCCGGTGTCGGCGCCGACACGGTCTGGGTGGTCGTGGCGGCCGTCTTCGTCATGTTCATGCAGGCGGGCTTCGCAATGCTCGAGGTCGGCTTCAGTCGCATGAAGAACGTCGGCACGGTGGTCGCCAAGGTGATCACCAACTTCAGCGTCGCCTCGATCGTCTACTGGCTGGTGGGCTTTGGACTCGCCTTCGGGGCGGGCGCCAAGTGGCTGTTCCCGATCATCGGCTTCAGCGGCTTCGCGCCCACGTTCAGTCCGGGCTCGAGCCTGGATCTCCCCGCCATGGCGGCCAGCACGGTGCCGGCGTCCGCCAAGTGGATGTTCCAGTTCGTCTTCTGTGCCGTTTCGCTGGCGATCGTCTGGGGCACGATGATCGAGCGGACCAAGTTCATCGTCTATCCGCTCTTCGCGATCCCATTTGCCGCCTTCATATACCCGCTGATCAGCCATCAGCTGTTCGGCGGAGGCTTCCTCCAGGCGACGCTCGGGGCCCAGGACTTCGCCGGCTCCACGGTGGTGCACCTGACCGGCGCCACCGCCGCCCTGGCGGGTCTGCTTCTTCTCGGTCCCAGGATCGGCAAGTACGAGAAGCGCAGGAAGCCCAACGCGATCCCGGGCCACAACATGCCGCTGGCAATGCTGGGCGTGCTGATCCTCTGGTTCGGCTGGTTCGGATTCAACCCCGGGTCGACCCTTAACTCGACCAACCTGCACTTCGCTGACGTGGTGGTGACGACCAACCTGGCCGCCGCCGCTGGCGCCGTGGCCGCGCTCTTCACCGTCTTCATCAGGACGAAGGCCGCGGACGTCGGGATGGTCGGGAACGGTGCGATCGCCGCCCTGGTGGCGATCACCGCGCCCTCGGGCTACATCGAGCCCTGGGCAGCCATCGTCATCGGCGCCGTGGCCGGCGTGATCGTGGTCTTCGGTGTCCTCGCCATCGACCGCTTCGTCGACGACCCCGTGGGTTGTCTTCCGGCCCACGGTCTGGCCGGTATCTGGGGGACGCTTTCCTGCGGGCTCTTCACGGTCCCGGCCCTGGCCAAGTTCAACGGCGTGGGTCATGGCGGCCTCTTCTACACGGGCAGCTTCGCTCAGCTGGGCGCGCAGGCCGTGGCGGTCGTGGTGGCCTTCGCGACGGTCTTCTCCTTGAGCTTCGCCATCTTCTGGCTGATAAAGCGCACCGTCGGACTACGGGTCTCCTCGGCGGACGAGATGGAAGGCCTGGACATCACCGAGCACGGCATGTGGGGATACCCCGAGTCGTTCATGCCGGTGCCCGGCGGGGTGTATCGTCCCGCTGAGTTCCCTGCCATCAATCCGCACTCCGACCGGGTCGGATCGGGCGCGCGCCAGAAGGAGGGCCAGCCTGCATGATGAAGTTGGTGATGGCGATCATTCGCCATGAGCACCTCCAGGAGGTCCAGGACGTTCTGGACGAGTGCGGGGTGAGCGGGATCACGGTGACCGAGGTCAAGGGCTGCGGCGCCCAGCGAGGCTACACCGAGCGGTACCGAGGCACCTCGGTGAACATCTCCCTGCGTCCGCGGCTGAAGGTCGAGGCCGTGATGCGGGCCGAGATCGTGGACCGCGTCGTCGAGATGATGGCCGGGGCCGCCCGGACGGGTCCGGAGGGCGCCGTGGGCGACGGCAAGATTTTCGTCCTGGATGTCGAGCAGGCGATCCGGATTCGCACCGGGGAGCGCGGCCCGGAAACCGTGCAGCACGCCGAACGCGCCAT
>DASWQQ010000121.1:0-12192 GCA_036403615.1 Candidatus Dormiibacterota bacterium
GAGATCGCGTCGTAATCAAGCCGGTCGAGCGTGAGGAGAAGACCAAGAGCGGCATCGTGCTGCCCGATACCGCCAAAGAGAAGCCGCAGGAAGGCATGATCGAGGCCATCGGCAACGGTCGCTTCATCGAGGCCACCGGCAAGCGTGAGCCGCTCGACGTCAAGATTGGCGATCGGGTCGTTTACGCCAAGTACGCCGGTAGCGAGATCAAGCTCGACGAGACGGAGTACCTCATCCTCTCGGAGAAGGACATCCTGGCCGTCGTGGCCAACGGCAAGAGCTGACAAAGCGCGAGATCGAGAAAGCCAGCCTAGGGGCTGGCTTTTTTCGTTTTAGGGATCCGGGGTAAGCCCAGCATCGCCTCGCTTAATTCGCTGTACTGGTCGGCATTGCGCCAGTCGTAGTGAGGGTTGCGCCAGCGCACGTAACCCCTGTAATCGACGAGGAAGAGGGAGCGCTGCGCAATGCCCTTGTCCTCGATCAGGACCCCGTAACGCCGGCTGACCCCCTTGTCCCAGTCGGCGAGGAGGGGAAAGGGAAGATCTCCCAGGCTCTTGTTGTAGGCCTTGTGCGCCCAGATATGGTCGACGCTGATGCCGAGCACCTGCGTCTCTCCTTTGATGAACTGCTGGTGATCACCTCTCAAGGAGGTGAGTTCGTTGGTTCAGCCGGGGCTGAAGTCGAAGACGTAAAAGGCCAGCAGCACGTGACTTTTCCCCTGGTAGCTGCTGAGCGAAACTGGATCTCCATCCGGGGTGCCGGGTAACGAAAACTCTGGCGCGAGGTCGCCGACACCCGGCATCTGCTGCTCTGGCACCGCCCACACTATAGTCGGCTGCACATGTTCGCAGACCGGGTCGAAGCGGGCCGGCAGCTGGCAAACCGACTGGCGCGCTACCACCAGGCGGAGGCGACGATCGTTTGCGGCATACCCCGTGGCGGGCTGGTGGTAGCCGCCGAAGTGGCGAACGGGCTCAACCTACCACTGGGCATCGCAGCCGTCCGCAAGATAGGCGCACCCGGTAATTCAGAGCTAGCCATCGGCGCGGTTGACGATGGCTCGATCCAGCTGCTCGATGAGCGCATCGGCAGGGAGCTGGGTATGACGGGGGACGACCTCGCGCGTGCTGCCGAAAGCGCCAGGCTCCGCCTCTTATACTGGCTGGCCGAGATGCCGCCGGTGCCCCGCCCCGTGATGGGCGGCAGCGTCATCCTGGTCGACGACGGTGTTGCCACTGGATACACGGCTGAGGTAGCCGTCCACGCAATGCGCCGCCAGGGGGCTGCCCGGGTGGTCCTGGCGGTCCCGGTTGCTCCCGCCGATACGGCAAGGCGGCTGAGGAGCCAGGTGGACGATTGGATCTGCCTTGAAATGCCCGATCCCTTCTATGCGGTTGGCAACTTCTTTGCCGCCTGGCCGCAGGTGACTGACGATCAGGTTCGAGCCCTGCTGCTCTCCGGTAACAGGATGTAGCGGGCTGTTCGCGCGGGCAAGGTCGGCCGCCCCGCCCGGTTACAGAGGTGTGACGGGATTTAGGCTTCGATTCTGGACGCCCGGCGATATATTGGTGGCCGCATGAAGCTCTTCGCCAAGGGCAAGGGGGAGGCAGCGGGCGCACCAGCGAAGGGACCCAGTTTCCAGGCCATCGACCGAGCCGGCTTGCTCGGCTTCCTTGACCAGCTGGTCAACGGCGGCCAGAGCGGCGTCCTGGAGATCCGCGAGCCCCGCGGAGCCTGGGTGTACGCCTTTCAGTCTGGGGCGCTGACACACGCCAGCGGCGGAAGGGTCCGGGGCGCACGCCAGGCCTTCGACCTCCTCTGGGAGTTTCAGAGTGGCGAATTCCAGTTCACGCCGGGTACAAATCCGGCGCTGGCCGGCAACCTGTACATCGACAAGGCCCGCCTGCTCGACCTGCTTCGTCGCAGCCAGGCGGCGCTGCAGGGCCCCACATCCCCCTATATCGCGCCCGACCAGCAGCGGCCGATCGCCCCGGTGCAGCGGCCCTTCTCGCCTCCCGCTCCGGCCCAGATGCCGCCCCAGTGGCAACCGGCCCCGGGACAGCTTGTCCAGGGCCAGCAGCCGATGTGGCCGGGTACGCCCCAACCGGGCCAGGCTCCAGCCCCTGCGTGGGGAAACGGGGCCTATCCGCCGCCGCCTGGCTATCCTCAGCCCTACCCGCAAGCCCCCTACGGCCAGAACCCGGCAGCCCCCCAGGGCTACCCGCAGCAGTACCCCGCGCAGCCGCCGATGCAGGCTGCTCCCGCCCCGGTGCCCCAGGTCGCTCCCCCGCCTGCTCCGGCGCCAGCTCCGGCGCCGAGCCGGCCTGTGACGCCGCCCAGCTTCTCGGTGCCCCCGATGGCGATTCCGAAGCGCAAGGAGCCGGCCCCGGTTTATCAGCCGCCGGTCGCTCCCGCGTCGGCCATACCGCCGGTGGCCGAAGTTCTCAAGCCGGCCGCGCCGACACCGCCCAAGGACGACCTGCAGGCATTGCGCGCCAGCCTGGTAGCGCAGGCACCGGCCGCGCCGGAACGGCCGGCCGCCCCTGCCTGGGGCGTACGGACGGCTGAAGGCACCGTCGCCCCGACGGACGTACCCGGCAAGGGTGGCAAGGCGGCCAGGGGTCAGAAGGCCGCGGCTCCTGGCCAGAAGAAGGCGAAGTCGAAATTGCGCGCCGCGATTGACGTTCGCTTGATCAAGTTCCTGCTCTGGGCCTGCGAGCGGAAATACTCGCCGGACGATCACTGGACACTCAAGGACGCCTTCGAGGTTTCGACCATGGAGTTGCGAGACCAGTTCGTCGGGGCGTTCTCGGAATCCTTCAAGTCGCGCCCGAAATCGACCATGGAAGACGACGACCTCGACCAGATGGCCGCCGGACGCATGCGCGGCCGCGGCCGCAAGCGCTAGGCCTTCAGCGGCGGTCCGCTCGATAAACTTGCTTCAACTTGGGCATTAGCACGCCGACCGCGCAGCATGGCGTCGATCTTCTAAAGGGGCTCAACCCACCGCAGCGAGCGGCAGTCACCGCCAACGATGGTCCGCTGCTGATCTTTGCCGGCGCGGGCAGCGGTAAGACACGCGTACTCACGCACCGGATCGCGTGGCTGATCCAGCAGGGCCGGGCCGAGCCCGGTGAACTGCTTGCCGTCACGTTCACGAACAAGGCGGCGCGCGAGATGCGAAGCCGTGTCGAGACCCTCCTGAACCTGGCCGCCGGCGGCATCTGGATGGGGACATTTCACGCCATCGGAGTGCGCATTCTTCGCCGGGATGGTGCTGTCGATGGTGTCGACCGGCATTTCGCCATTTATGACGAGGCCGACCGGCTCGCCGTCGTCAAGCGCGTGATGAACGAGCATCGGCTCGATGAGAAGCGCTATCCGCCGGGCGGGATGGTGGCGTTGATCTCGCGTGCCAAGGACGAGCTGCAAACGCCCGAAGCGCAGCTCAACGCCGCGGGGACACACACCGAAGAACTGGCTGCCCGGGTTCGCAAGGACTACGAGATCTTCCTGGAGCGCAACAACGCGCTCGACTTCGACGACCTGTTGCTTCGCGTCGTCTGGCTCTTCGACCGGCATGCTGACGTGCTGGAGCGCTACCAGAAGCGCTTCAAGTACGTCATGGTGGACGAGTATCAGGACACCAACCGGGCGCAGTACCTGATGGTCCGGCACCTGTCCGGGGGCAATCGCAATCTCTGCGTCGTCGGCGACGATGACCAGTCGATCTATGGCTTCCGCGGCGCCGACGTGCGCAACATTCTTTCCTTCGAGCGGGACTATCCGGACGCCCAGGTGGTTAAGCTCGAACAGAACTACCGCTCGACACAGGTGATCCTCGATGCCGCCTATCACGTCATCAAGGCAAATCCCAATCGCGCCGAGAAACGGCTCTGGACCGACCGGCCCGGCGGACCCAAGGTCGTGGTCGCGCAAACCTACGACGAACAGGAGGAGGCGCAGACGGTCGCACGGGAGGCGCTGCGCCTGGTTGCCGAAGGGGATAACCGGCTCGGTGACCTTGCGGTGCTTTATCGCACCAACGCCCAGTCCCGTGCGCTGGAAGAAGTCCTGCTTCGTCGCGGGGTGCCATACCGCCTGATTGGCGGGCTTCGCTTCTACGAGCGCCGTGAGGTGAAGGACGTCATGGCATACCTGCGGTTGGTAGCCAACCCTCAGGACACGCTGAGCTTCTCGCGCGTGATCAACGTGCCTCGCCGTAAGCTGGGCGAGAAGTCGCTCTCGCAACTGGGTTACTGGGCCGACGCCCACGGACTGTCTCCCTGGGACTCGCTCCCGCATTTGGAGGAAATGGCGGACCTTGCGCCGGCGGCGAGAGGTGCGCTCGCAGATTTTCGGGAGATGCTCACAGAGGTCCGGGCAGCCAGCCAGGAGCGGCGGCTTGTCGAGGTGGTGGACCTGCTGCTACTGCGGACCGCCTATGAGCGCTACGTCAAAGACGGCAGCCCGGAGGGGGACGACCGCTGGGCCAACGTGCTCGAGTTACGAGGTCTGGCATCGGAGTATGACGGGCTTCCGCCCGGCGAGGGTCTGCAGGCCTTCCTCGAGGACTCGGCCCTTATGAGCGACGTCGACAGCATGGACGAACGCACCCAGGGAATGACGCTGATCACGCTGCACATGGTAAAGGGGCTCGAGTTCCCGGTCGTCTTCATGCTCGGAATGGAGGAAGGACTTTTCCCGCACAGCCGCAGCATCGATTCGCCGGCCGGCCTCGAGGAAGAACGGCGGCTTGCCTACGTCGGCATGACCCGCGCCAAAGACCGGCTCTACCTGTTTCACACATTTCGGCGGCACCTATGGGGCAGTGCGAACCTCAACCTTCCGTCACGCTTCCTTGCCGACATTCCGCCCGAACTGGTCGACGGCTCAGCCGGCATCCCGGCGGGACTGCCGGTGCCGGGAATGGCGCCAGCACGGGTGATAGAGGCCGCCCGTCCGGCGGCGCCCCTCGAACTGGTACAGCGATACACTCCGGGGGACGCCGTCGAGCATCGTTCCTGGGGTAAAGGCAAGGTGCTCAAGAGCACCATGACCCGTACCGATGAGGAGATCATCGTCAAGTTCGACCGGGTCGGCATGAAAATCCTCGCGGTCAGCCTGGCCCCGATCGTCAAAGCCTGAGCAAAGTGGCGACCGCGGTCGAGGAGGCGCAGGCCCGGATCCTCGAGCTTCGCGCTCAGATCGAGCGCGCCAACCGGCAGTACTACGTCCTCGACCAGCCGGATATCACGGATGCCGAGTACGACGCCATGTTCCGCGAGCTGGTCGACCTGGAGACACAGTTTCCCGAGCTGGTCACTCCGGACTCACCGACCCAGCGGGTCGGGGGCCCGCCATCGGACGCCTTTGCCAAGGTGACCCACCGGGTACCGATGCTCAGCCTGGGCAATGCCTTTGAGCGCGAAGAGGTCCGCGAGTTCGACAGGCGCGTCCGCCGTGGGCTGGGCGAGATCAAAGTCGAGTACGTCACGGAGTTGAAGATCGACGGGCTGGCTATGAGCCTCCTCTACGAGGAAGGCCGCTACACGGTGGGGGCCACCAGGGGCGATGGATACGTCGGTGAGGACGTGACTCCCAACGTCAAAACGATTCCGAGCGTTCCGCTTTCGGTTCAACTGCCTGCCGGCTTTCCCCGGACCTTCGAGGTGCGCGGTGAGGTCTACATGCCGAAACGAAGCTTCCAGCGGCTGAATGCCGACCTGGCTGCCCAGGGCAAGCCCCTCTTCGCCAACCCGCGCAACGCCGCCGCAGGAGCCGTACGGCAGCTCGATCCACGGGTGACGGCGAGCCGCCGGCTCGACACTTTCATGTACGCTCTCGACCCGCCCGGGCGAGCCCGCTCCCAGGCGCAGATCCTCGCGGGACTCGAGGGGGTCTCGTTCCATGTCAACGACACGCACCGCACCCATGACTCGATCGACGCTGTGATCGGTTTCCTCGACGAGTGGCAGGGCAGGCGTCATGAGCTCGACTACGAGATCGATGGCATCGTCATCAAGGTGAACGATCTCGCCCAGCAAGCGGAGCTCGGCTTCGTCTCCCGCAGCCCGCGCTGGGCGCTTGCCTTCAAGTTTCCGCCCGAGCAGGCGGAGACGACTGTCGATGCGATCAAGGTATACGTCGGTCGCACCGGCGCGATCACACCGGTCGCCTGGCTCGACCCCATCGTCGTCGGCGGTACGACGGTGAGCCGCGCCACGCTTCACAACGAAGACGAGGTAGCGCGCAAGGATGTCCGCGTAAGGGACCACGTCATCATCCAGCGGGCTGGCGACGTCATCCCGGAAGTGGTGCGTGTCGTCCTCGAGAAGCGCCCGAAGTCGAGCCGCCCCTGGCACATGCCGAAGCAGTGCCCCGAGTGCGGGACGGGCCTGGTCCGCGAGCCCGGTGAGGCAGTCACGCGCTGCATCAATCCGACCTGCCCGGCCCAGGTGCTCGAGCACCTGCGTCATTTCGTCGGATCGCTCGACATCGAGGGTTTCGGTTACGCCACCCTGCAACAGCTGATCGATCGCGGTTTCGTCAAGGACCCGGCCGACCTGTACCACCTGACCAAAGAGCAGCTGCTTTCTCTGGAGGGTTTTGCGGAGAAGTCGGCGCAGAATCTGCTCGACCGGATCGAGGCCAGCAAGCCCACGACGCTGCTTCGTTTTCTAGGCGGGCTTGGAATCGCGCATGTCGGCTGGACGATGGCCGGCCTCCTGGCCGATCACTTTCGTAGCATCGAGCAGCTGCAGGACGCGAGCGTCGAGGGCCTGCGCGCCATCGGCGGAGTCGGACCGGCGGTCGCCGAGGCGGTGCACGACTACTTCCAGCTGCCAGAGTCCCGTCGGCTTATCCAGCGTCTGCTTGCGGCCGGGGTCAACCCACGACCACCGGAGCGGCGGGAGGGACCGCTGGAGGGCAAGACATTCGTCATAACCGGCACGCTCGCTTCGATGACGCGTGGCGAGGCCGAGGAGAAGATCAAGGCGCTGGGAGGCTCGGCGGGTTCGAGCGTGACCAGGAATACCGACTACCTGGTGGTTGGGAACGACCCCGGCTCGAAGCTGGAAAAGGCGCGGCGGCTGAAGGTATCCGTACTCGACGAGGCCGCCTTCCTCGGCCTGCTGGCGCAGCCGACCGGAGTCACTCCAAGCTCAAACTGAGCGATAAGGCGACTGAAATATAACGCTCAGTGAGCACTATCACGATTTGTAACGAATCGTGACAGCTCCTTAACTTTTCTTTCAGGGCTTGAGACGCATATTTGCGTCGTGTCAATTCCGCCCCTTCTGGCGGTGCGCGGCAAACAGGTTGCAGGCCAGGTTCGCTCGACAGGTCGCCGCGGCCTCGCGGGCCTGCTGGTGGTGGCCGTCCTCGGCATCATATTCTGGCTCGGCAGCATCCTTCCCGGCAACACGCTAACTTTGACCTGGTACGTCCCAGTCTGGGATATGGCCACCATCGTGGCCATGGGGGTCACCCTCTTCCTCAGCGCGAGTGACGTGATCATCCGGCGCCACGGCCGGGCGCTGCCGAATGTCTCCGCGAGCCTGATCCTGATTTCGCTCTGGCTGGCGCATATGGTGACTTTTCCCAACGTCGTCCCCTTTCACCTGCCCCTGGTCGGTCCTCAGACGGCGGGGTACTTCTTCCACGCGGCGCACATCACAACGCCTGTCTTGCTCGGCTGGATCCTTGTCCGGCGCGGACGCCCTCTCCGCCGCCCGCGCGCTACTCTGGCTCGCACAGTAGGAGTGGGGCTGGCCATCAGCGGCGCCTTTATCGGGGGAACCGTCCTGGCATCTCACCTGCTCCCGCCCGTAATCGTCGGCGGTGAATTCACAGCGCTCAACACAGCGCTACAGATCGTTCCCTTCCTTCCGGTGGCCGCCGCCGCGGCCGTCTACCGGCGCGGCGCTCATGCGGACAGGTGGATCGAATCCAGCGTGGTTGCGGCTTTCATCCTGGTCGCGATCGAGACCCTCACCTTCCTCTTCATGCGCTCACGTTACGACGGCTTCTGGTACCTCGGGCACGCCCTGGTCGTCCTTCCGGACCTGGCGCTACTGATCGGGGTGCTCGGCCTCTACACCGCGGCCCGGCGCGAGGCTGATATCCACCTGAAGTTGTTGACTCATTTCCGGGAATCGGAGCAACGCCTCCAGGTGATCGTCGATACCTCGCCCAGCGCAGTCATCAGCGCCGATGAGCAGGGTTTCATCACCGGCTGGAGCAAGAAAGCAGAGAGTGTCTTTGGCTGGTCCCACGATGAGGCCATTGGACGAAAGCTATCCGGGACAGTCATCCCGAGGAAGTACATCGATGCCCACGAGCGTGGCCTGGCCCGTTACGCCGCAACCGGGGAGCACCGCATCGTGGGGAGGACGGTGGAGTTGTCGGCAATCCACAAGGATGGTCACGAGTTTCCGATTGAGATCTCCGTTTCAACCACGGCCCGGATCGGAAGCCAGCTTCAGTTGGTGGCGTTCGTAACCGACATTACCGAGCGAAAGATGGCCGAAAGGCTGCGTAACACCCAGTTCGCGGTAACCCGACCTCTCGCCAACGCCGCGACCTGGTCGGAAGCCGCCCCCCAGGTGCTGCAGGGGATCTGCGAAAACCTGGGTTGGAGCCTTGGCGAGATCTGGTCAGTGGACCGCGAAGCCAACGTACTCCGTTGGGAGTACAGCTGGCACAAGTCCGGCCGGGACCTGCAGGCCTTCGAGACGGTCAGCCGCGAGCTCACATTTGCTCGGGGAACCGGTCTCCTGGGGCGCGTCTGGGCTACCGGCAGACCGAGCTCGATCCAGGACGTAACAGGCGATGGCAATGCGCCGCGGGCTGAGGCCGCTGCGCGCGCCGGACTGCGCGGCAAATTCTGCTTTGCCATCGCCAACGGCCGGAAGGTCACCGGCGTCATCGCCCTCTTCAGCAGCAAGCCCCAGGTGCCGGATCGAGCCACGCTGCGCGTAATGGCCGATGTCGGACACCAGATAGGCCAGTTCATCGAGCGCCGGCGCGCCGAGGAGGAACTCCGAAAGAGTGGCGAGCGCATCCGCGCCGTACTCGACAACGTAGCCGACGGCATCGTGACCGTCGACGAGCGCTTGATCATCCGTTCCTACAATCCGGCCGCCGAGCGGCTTTTCGGCTACTCCGCCGAAGAGATCGTCGGCAAGGAATTTGCCCAGCTGATCGCGGAGCCATACCAGACGGAGTTGAAACCGCAATTGCGCAGCTACCTCCGTCCGCAGAAGCAGGACGTGATGCTGGGCTGTCACGAAGCCGACGGCCAGCGAAAGGACGGCGCAACTTTCCCCATGGAGTTCAACGTCGGCCGGCTCGGATCGGGCCGTCTATTGATCGGTAGCCTCCGGGACGTGTCTGAACGAAAAGCGGAGACCGAGGCGCTGCAGCACCGGGCGCTGCACGACGCGCTCACCGGGCTGCCTAACCGGACCTTCCTTCGAGAGCGTCTCGAGGAGGCTGTCCGCGTAGGGGAGAGAGAGCTCAAGCCATGCGCGGTGCTGCTGATGGACATGGACGGCTTCAAGGGGGTTAACGACAGCCTTGGCCACCAGGCCGGGGACCAGCTTCTCCAGCAGGTCGGTGCCCGCATGCGTGGCGTGCTTCGTAAGGCCGACATGGTAGCCAGGTATGGGGGAGACGAGTTCGCGGTCATCCCCTGGGGCGCGACGGATGTGCCGCGGGCCGTCCTGATCGCGGAGAAGATCCTCCAGGCGATCGAGCAGCCTTTTACCATCGGTGGCGCGCCGGTAAGCGTCAGCCTGAGTGTGGGTATAGCGGTCTATCCTCAGCATGCCGAAGATGGAGAAGCGCTGATGCGGCGCGCCGACGCGGCCATGTACGCGGCCAAGCGTGCCAAGAGTGGCTACAGCGTTTACGCAGAGGGCCAGGAAGAGGACTCGCCCGCGGGTGTGCCGCTGATCGGCAAGCTCCGCTACGCGATCGACCAATTCGAACTGGTGCTCCACTACCAGCCCATCATTTCCGCGCTGGACGGGGGCACTGCCAAGGTCGAAGCCCTGGTGCGCTGGGGCCATCCGAGTCACGGCCTGCTACCTCCGGATGACTTCATCCCATCGGCGGAGCAGAGCGACCTGATCAAACCGCTGACGGCTTGGGTTCTGAACGAGGCACTCGGCCAGGTGCACGCCTGGGCCAAGGCCGGGATCGACACGGGTGTGTCGGTCAATCTTTCCGCCCGCAACCTGCTCGACCAAGAGCTGCCCGACGCGGTAGAGGAACTTCTGCGCACCTGGCAGGTGCGGCCGGAAAAGCTCAGTCTCGAGATTACCGAGCGCAACATCATCGCCAGTGAGGCCGAGGATACGCTCGCCCGGCTCCATGCCCTCGGGGTGCAGATCTCGGTCGACGACTTCGGAACGGGTTACTCATCGCTTGCCTATCTCAAGCGCCTGCCCGTCAACGAAATCAAGATCGACAAGTCCTTCGTGCAGGACATGGTGACGAACTGGGACGGTGCCGCGATCGTCCGCTCCACCATCGACCTCGGTCACAACCTGGGTTTGAAGGTTGTTGCCGAGGGTGTCGAGGACCAGGCAACCGAGGATCTGCTTCGTGAGTACGGTTGCGACTTCATCCAGGGCTATCACATCAGCCGGCCTGCGGCAGCCGCTCCCCTCGGTCCCTGGCTGCGCGCGCGTGCCGGCCAGCTACGATCGGTCTCGATTACCAGCGGGCCCAGCGCGCCGGCAGCCTGACACCGACCCGGCACCGGCGATAATCTATTCACCTTGCCTGAAAACGAGCCCGAGCTCTCCTCTGACGAAGTACGCCATGTTGCCCGGCTTGCCCGACTCGGTATAACGCCCGAGGAGGTAACCCGGTTCCGCGACCAGCTGCGCAATATCCTGCACGCGATCGACGCCCTGAATCGAGCCGATACCTCCAGGGTTCCGGCCACCGCACACCCGCTGGAGCAGCGCAACGTGATGCGCGACGATGTGCGCGGCCCGTCGCTTTCTGTCGAGGCGGCGCTGCGCAACGCGCCCAGTGTCGAAGACGGCTACTTCAAGGTCAAGGCGATCCAGGAATGAATCTCTTTGGCCGCTCGATCCGCGAGCTACACCAGATGCTCGTCGACCACGAGATCTCGTCGGTGGAATTGACTGAATCGGTGCTCGGCCAGATCGATGCCGTCGGCCGCGAGACGCGTGCCTACCTCACGGTAACCCGTGACCTCGCGCTCCGCCAGGCCCGCGACGCAGACGACCGGATCCGGGAGGGCGCCCGTGTCCGTCCGCTTACCGGTATTCCAATCGCGATCAAGGATGTGCTCTGTGTCGAGGACGTGCCGGCGACCGCGGGTTCCAGGATCCTCGATGGCTTCGTCCCGCCGTACAACGCGACCGTCGTCGAGCGCCTTGCCGGTGAAGGCGCCGTCTTTTTGGGTAAGACGAACTGCGACGAGTTCGCAATGGGGTCTTCCAACGAAAACTCTGGCTACCGGCCGGTGCATAACCCCTGGGACCTCGAGCGAGTTCCGGGTGGTTCGAGTGGAGGCTCGGCCGCTGCCGTTGCCTCCGGTGAGGCTATCGCTGCGCTGGGCAGTGATACCGGAGGATCGATCCGCCAGCCGGCAGCGCTGACGGGCACGATAGGCATGAAGCCGACCTACGGCCGGGTCAGCCGCTACGGCCTGATCGCCTTCGCCTCCTCGCTGGACCAGGTAGGGCCGATCACCCGTGACGTCACGGACTGCGCCATTCTGCTCCAGGCGATCGCTGGATCCGATCCACGCGACTCGACGAGCTCGGCCCATCCGGTGCCGGACTACCTGCACGGCCTTGATGGCGGCGTGCACGGGATGCGAATCGGCGTGCCCAGGGAGTATTTCGTAAAGGGCATGGAGCCCGACGTCGAGCAGGCCGTGCGCAGCGCGCTCGAGGTCTACCAGCGCCTGGGAGCGACGATCGAGGAGGTCAGCCTGCCTCATAGCGATGTCGCGCTCCCTGCCTACTACATCATTGCCCCGGCGGAGGCCAGCTCGAACCTCGCCCGCTATGACGGCGCTCGCTACGGCGTGCAGGCGGGTGGCGGTCACAACGTGATCGAGGAGTACGAACTGACCCGGCAGCAGGGATTTGGAGCCGAGGTCAAGCGTCGCATCATGCTGGGCACCTATGCGCTCAGCTC
>DASWQQ010000122.1:0-2549 GCA_036403615.1 Candidatus Dormiibacterota bacterium
GTGAAGATCCAGGCGTAGAGATTGAGACCGTGCAGTTCATCCACGATCGTGGGCGCCGCTGTTGAAACGATGGTGCCCGTGAGTACCGAGGTAAATTGCACGACCATGACTGCGGCCAGGACCCAGTAACGCCGGTCCGCGGCAACCTGGTTGGTGGTCTGGTAACGGGTGCCGGTTTCAGCGCTCATGAGGCCGTGTTTGGACCGGGGGAAGTGTCAGGCAACCGTGTAATTTTAAGCCGCAACCGGGCTGATACGGTCGGGTCGCCTGAAGGTGAGCAGGTAGACGAGGATGGCGCCGCAGGCGGAAACCGCGATCACGCCACCCATCGGCAGGGCCGAGGCGACGCCTGCGATGCCGACCAGCGGGGCGCCGATGGCTGCAATCCCGCTCTGGATCACTCCAAGCAGAGCCGAGCCGGTTCCCGCAGCCTCCGGATGTCGTGAAAGTGCGAGGGCGGTGGCGTTCGGAACCACGAAGCCGATGCAAGAAACCATGATGAACAGGGGAACGAGAAGCGTTGACAACCCGAGTCCGCCGATGGCAATCACGGCCAGCACGGCCACGCCCGCCAGAGATTCTCCGACCAGTCCCGCGGTCAGCAGGCGCGACGGGGCGATGCGGCTGACCAGGGTGCCGTTGACCTGGCTCGTGATGACGAAGCCGAGGGCATTGAGGCCGAAGATGAGGGCGAAAGTCTGGGGCGAGATGTGATAGATCGCCTGCAGCACGAAGGGCGAGCCGGCGATGTAGGCGAACATGGCGCCGAAGGCAAGCCCAGCCGACACCGCATATCCGATGAACCGGGTATCGGCGCCGAGCCTGCGAAACGTGCGAATCGTGTCGCGCAGGCTTCCCTCACGGCGCAGGTGGAGCGGCAATGTCTCGGGCAGCCAGACAAGCGCTCCAAGAAAAAGGATGCCGGTAACGATCGCGAGTACGACGAAGATGCCATGCCACGAGCTGAAACGAAGGATCTGGCCACCGAGAACGGGTGCGAGGATGGGAGCCAGCCCCATCACCAGGATCAGGCGCGAGAAATAGCGCGCCGCAGGAACGCCGCTGTACATGTCGCGCACGATAGCCCGAGCGATGACGATGCCGGCCGCGCCGGCAAGGCCCTGGATCAGCCGCAGCGCAACCAGGATCCAGGCGGTTGGGGCCAGTGCGCAAAGCAGGGATGCCAGTACATAGATCGAAACCCCGATCAAGAGTGGCCGGCGACGCCCGAGCGTGTCGCTGAGTGGCCCGCTGAGCAACTGACCGAGGGCAAGCCCGATCAGGCACGCCGTAAGCGTCAATTGGATCAGCGACTCGCTCGCAACCAGGTCGCGGCTGATCGCGGGTAGAGCCGGCAGGTACATGTCAATCGAGAGCGGCCCAAAGGCGGTCAGCCCGCCGAGCAGTAGGAAGAGTCTCATCCGCGCCAGCCGCGACATCGCGGCAGGGTCGGAGGGGCTCAGCATCTCGCGGGGCGTGGCAACAGCATTGTTCACAGGGTCAACAGTTGGTAACAACTTTTGGGCCCCTTTGATTCCGTTTCTGCCTCCCCCCATTTTGTGGGGGGGGGGGGTCCGGGTGGGGGGCAATGGGAGACGGCGCATTTTGTACTCGGTGCGATCTTCGCAAGATTCGGCCTCTGAAGCCCGTTTCTCGCCACGATGAACTTCCTCAGAATCGTCCTTGCCCTGTTCTCGATCGTTAACGTCGTCTTCTGGGCGGTCCTCGCCTGGGCGTGGGCGGTCCGGCCTGCCTGGGCGGCGCGCTTGCCCTTCGCGCTGGGCACCGATGCCCGCTACCAGACCTCCGTCCCGACCTGGGCCCGGCTGGCCGCGGCGATCGCCGCCTTCTGGGCGGTTGCGGCGGTGCTCTACCTGACGCTCTTCGCGTCCAACCGCGTCGCGTTCGTCGCCCTGTTCGTCACCGCTGCGATCTTCCTGATCCTCGCGCTCGGTGCCGCCGCCCGCGTCTACCAGGTCCTGCAGAAGGGCAAGGTGCCCGCGATCATCGAGCGTCGTCAGCGCGCCGTCTAGTCCGGCTTCATACCTTCATCAGTTCCCCCTCGTAGCCCTCTTCCTCCCCCGAATGTGGTGGGGAGGGAGAGGGTGGGGGTATGGAGGAGTTTCTCTTCCGCCACAATGCGAAGGGTATGGCCACGTGGCGACAACTGGAAGCTTCCGAACCGCAATTCGCGGAACGCGTTCGACGGATCTTCGATCACCGAAAGCACAAGACCCTGGCAACGCTCCGGACTGACGGCTCGCCGCGCATCAGCGGCATCGAGACAGAGTTTGCGGTGGGCGACATCTGGCTCGGGATGATGCCCGACTCACTGAAGCTGCGTGACCTGCAACGCGACCCCCGGCTCGCACTGCACGCCACTTCAGATGACCCTGCCCCCGATCGTCCAGCTGACTGGAAAGGCGATGCAAAGATCAGCGGCCGCGCTGTGCCCGCCCACCGACCGGATCGGCCCACGCCCCCGGCGAACTGGTTTCGGATCGATATCAACGAAGCTGTCCTGACCTACGTCAGCGACCCCCCCGATT
>DASWQQ010000123.1:0-5956 GCA_036403615.1 Candidatus Dormiibacterota bacterium
AAGGACCAGGGTTCCAAGCAGGGCCAGGCTCGTGGCAAGGCGGTGGCCGGGGTAGCTGCCAAGGACGATCAATAGCTGTCCCACGAATCCGGCCAGTCCGGGAAGTCCCAGCGCTGCGAGTGCCCCGAGGAGCCAGAGCACCGCGCCCTTTGGCATTCGACGCGCCAGCCCACCCATGGCTGCGATCGAGTGAGTGTTGACCCGCTCGGCAACGCTGGCGAGGAGGACAATTAGCATCGCGGCCGCCAGTCCATCCGCCACCATCAGGAGTACCCCGCCATTGAGCGCAGTTGGAGATGCGGATGCGACTGCCAGCAGAAGGAGGCCGCCGTGACTGATAACCAGGTAGGCGACAACGCGCCGGATGTCGTCTTCGCGAAAGGCTGCCACCGCCGCCCAGATGACAGTGATCACCGCCAGTACCGCGAGGGCGCCTGAGACGCGGTGCAGGGTCGCCTGCAACTGGCCGACGTTGACCCGATAAAGGCCATAAGCGCCAAGCCGGCTGACTATACCGGCGAGCACGATCGCGACCGGCGCGGCCGCCTCTCCCTGGGCGTCAGCGAACCAGCTGTGTAAAGGAACGATCGGCAGCCGCAGCGCGAACGGAAGGAAGAAGAGGGCGAATACGAGACCCGCGATCGAGCCTGGGACCTGAAGACTATGCAGGCTGACAATGTCAAAGCTCCGCGCGGGCGCCCTGAAGTAGAGCAGGAGGATCGCAAGCAGTAGCAGGGCACCCCCTACCAGTTCGACCGCGAGCAGCTTCCACGCCCCCGCTGAGCGCCTCAAACCAGCCCAGCGCCACATCAGGAATCCAAGCGGTAGCACCTGGATCTCCCAGAACAAGAAGAAGAGAAAGAAGTCCAGCGCGGCCAGCGTCCCATTGACTCCTGTCTGCAACAGCAGCAGGAGGATGAGGAAGCCTTTGACGTCCTCCCGGACGCGGTTGGACACGAAGATCGCCGCCAGGAACAAAACACCGGCGAGCAGCAGGAGAGACATGCTCACCCCATCCACTCCGAGGTGGTAACTGGAACCGATGCCCGGCAGCCAGCCACGGGTCTCCTCGTAGGCGAAGCTGCCGGTCTGGTCCCTGAAGCCGTACCACATGACCACGTCCAGCGCGGTAACGAAGGCCGCACTGGCGAGGGCTACGGTCCGGATCCGCTCCCTCTCTCGCGGAGTCCGGGCGGGAAAGAAGAGCAAGGCGATGGCGGCAATCGCGGGAACGAAAACGATTGCGCTCAGTAGGAACATCAGGAACCGAGGCCTTTGATCAGGCCCGCACCGAGCAGGATGGTTATGGCCGCCAGTGAAACAAGACCGATCAGGAGGCCGAGCGCGAAAGTCTGCGGCCGTAATCGTGGCAGCCGGCCGCGTGGAGCAAGCGCGAAACCGATCGAGTCTGAGATCAGGTTGAACCCGGAATCGATGACGCTTCGGTCGAACCAGCGGAAGCCTCCGCTGAGCGGCAGCAGAGCCCGCTCCACCCCGAACCGGTACCCGCGGTCAAAGTAGAGGCCCTCGCCGAGGGCGCGGGCGGCCGGTTGCAAGCGTGGGGAAAGGGTAGGCAGCAGCCGCCTTCCGTAGAGCGCCAGTCCGAGCGCGGCGCCCAGGAGGCTGGCCACCGTCACGATGATCGCTGCTCGAAAATGCGAATTCGAGGGGTTGAACCCGTGGAATGCCACGAAACGTAGAAAGTCCGCGTGACCCGGGAAGCCGCGCACGCCGGCCACAAGCGAAATGAGTCCAAGCAGGAGCGTGGCGAAGGCGACTCGACCACCGGCGTCCCGAATCCGCTCCGGCTCGAAGCGGCGCCGTCGCGCCGTCTGTCCAAGAAAAACCAGCGAGAAGATGCGGAACAGCGAGAGGGCGGCGAGGACGATGACCAGAACCAGGATCACGACTGACAGCGGGTTCCCGGTTGCGAGTGCCCGCGACACGATCGCGTCTTTGCTCCAGAAGGAGCTCAGCGGGGGCAGGCCCGCCAGCGCCGCGATCGCGAGCAGCGCCAGGATGCCGGTGAAGCGCATTCTTCCGAGCAATCCACCCATTTCATCCATGCGCTCTGTGCGCAACTCCCGGATCACCACCCCGGCCCCCAGGAAGAGCAGCGCCTTAGGCCAGGCGTGGGTGAAGATCTCGAAGACTCCGGCGCCGTAGGCGCCTATACCCAGGGCAAACATCATCAGGCCGAGCTCTCCCATCGTGCCGTAGGCGATCGCCTGCTTGAGGTTGGACTGGAATAGGGACCAGAGGCTGCCCAGCAGCGCAGTCAGACCACCAACCACAGCCACCACCACCAGGGCACGATGGCTTGCGGCAAACAGTCCGTAGCTGCGCGCCACCAGGTAGACGCCGCTCACCGCCAGAGTGGCCGCGTGCATCAGTGCCGCGGCGGGCGCGGGTGCCTGCACACTTCCTGGCAGCCAGACGTGCAGTGGGAATTGCGCCGAACGTGCCGCAGCTCCGACGAAGACCAGCAGCGCCATCAGAAAGAGACCGTTGGCGCTGACCTTGCCGCCACTGTAGTGGCCCGCAAGTGCCTGGAAGTTGAGATCGTTGAAGCGGAACCAGATATAGGCGACACCCACGAGCAGCGCGACGTCGCCGATGCCGGAAATGATGATCGCGTGCAGCCCGGCGCCGACCGCCTCACCCCGCTGCCACCAATGCCCGATCAGAAGGTAGGAGGACAGGCTGACGAGGGCACCGAAAAAGAAGGTCTCGAAGTAGTTGGTGGAGAGAACGAAGCCGAACATGGCGAACGTGGACAACAGCAGGACGAGGAAGAAACGGGTGGCGCCGTCATCACGTCGCATCGAACCGAGCGCGTAGAACTGCGTCAGTAGGCTGATGCCCGCGACCGTAACCAGCATCACCGCCGCGAGTGGATCGGCAGTGACGCCCCATTTGAGCGTGAACTCGGCTGCCGCCCCCGATTGCCCCGTGAAGAACTGGAGGAATGTTGCTTCACGTTCCAGGTGCAGCGGATGCGCAGTCTCGATCGCCAGGACGATCAACGCGCAGATCGTGCTCGCCAAGGTGAAGAGGACGGCCGCACCTGCGCTCAAACGGCGGGAGTCGATCGTGAAGCTGACGATCAGCAGAATGGCTACCAGGGGAAGCAAGAGCGCCAGCAGCGCAACGAAGGTCGGGCTCCAGGTGTCGAGCGGGCCGCGTGCGGCCGCTGCCAGGAGGGTCAGCGTCACGTCAGTCCGCTACCGACTCGTACTCGTCAACAAGTAAGGTGTCGTGCTCCCGGTAGACGACCGCCGCCATGGCCACGCCGACGGCAAGCCCTGCAAGGCCCACTAAGCCCGCGAAGAGCGCCAGGGCTGCGCCGTTACCGGCAGTCACCGCCCCCAGGCCGAAGCGTGAGAAGGCGACGAAGGCAAGCCCTGACGCCGCCAGCATCAACTGCCCGCCGATCAGCATTACGACCACATTGCGCTTGATGACCAGGCCGAGGGAACCGATCGTAAGCAGCGCGGCCGAGGCGACCAGTAGAAGACTGAGGCCGGCCTTCATCGTGGAAGGCGGCGTGAGAGCCGCTGGCTTGTCAGCAGCGCCGCGCCCAGTGCGCCGGAGGCAAGTACGACGACCAACACGGCTATCGCGACTACGTACTGCTCTGTCAGCGTTCCGCCAAGCCCGGGCCTGATGCCCACAATCCTGACCGGCCAATTGGTGGCGCCGACCACCACCCCCACAAGCGCAAGCAGGACAGCACCCACGGCGATACCTGCGATGAGCTCACGGCTGAAGGGGCTGTCGGGCGCGGGTTCTATGCCGCTGGTCCGACGCAGCAGCCCGACCAGGAGAGTGGCGCTCACCGTGGTGAAAAGCAGCAACTGCACGGCGAAGAGCAGGAAGGGCGCCAGCATCAAGTAAAGCAGGGCAACGGCCACCATCGTGGCACTGTAGGCTGCTATCGCAAAGACGAGATTACGGATTACTACACTTGCGAGCGCGCTGCCGATGATCAGGAGCAGCAGTAAATAGATGATGAGAACTTCTGGCTGGCTCGAGACGGCCTGGGGAAGCAACCCCTTCAGCAGCGGCACGGCGAGAGATTCTATCTCAGTACTCAACCTCACCCTCTCCAGGCGCCCAGTAAGTCTCTTCTTTGATGTCGGTCTGCGCGTAACCACACCGCCGAAGGATATCCCGGGCATTCACGATCATGCCCGGATTGCCACACAGGTAAGCGGTCGTTTCGCCCGGTTGAAGATCCATCGTGTCGGAGTACTTTCGGAGCAGGTCGTCCACCCTCCCCCGCTCCCCCGGCCAGCTTGGATCCTCCCAGGGACGGCTCACGGTGGGAACATAGCTCAGCCAGCTGAACTTCCTGGCCGCCGCGACCAGCTCCGAGTCATAGGCGAACTCGTCGGAGCGGGCAGCCCCCTGCAATATGACCAGCCGATCCGGCTCGGTGACCCTGCCCGCCTTGAGGTCGCGCTCCAGCGTGCGCACCATGCTGACGTAGGGGGCGATGCCAGTTACGGTCGAGATCAGGTAATGCTTCCGGTGACCGGACCGGACGTCGAGGTTGAAGATCCCCTTCGCCTTCTTGCGCATGAAGACCGCATCACCGATCCCCAGTTGATGCAGCTTAGGTGACAGAGCACCCTCCGGCACCATCTCGATGAAAAACTCGAGCTCCGGTTCCAGCGGGCTCGAAACGATCGAGAAGGCACGCTCGAGCACCTTTTCGCCGTTCTCCAGGCCAAATGCCACGTACTGCCCGGGTTTGAAAGACAGCGCTTCCGGGGCCTTGATCCAGATGCTGAAGAGCGTGGGCCCGTAATCCTGGCGGCGGACGATCCCTGCGCTCATGTACTTGTCCGACAGATCCATCAAGGGCAATCCTATTTGGTGCTGAAGGGTGGGCCGAAGAGAAGGTCCAGCGCGACACCGACAACGGCGAGTGCCAGCCCGGCCGCCACCGCGCTGAAGGTAGTCCCTCCCGAGAGCGTGCCCCGGCCCCATAGGGCTCCGATGAGGAAGCAGAACACTCCAACGACCGCAAGCCAGTAGGCCGGCCGGCCGTGCCATGCCACCCTGGCGGCGATCACGCTGCCCAGCGATGCCAGGTAAACGAGGAGTATCTGCGCGATCACCGGCAGAAGTGGGTGCTGGGCAGCGAGGTCTAGCTCAATCACCGCGACGCGGCGATCGGGCCACCGCCGATCAGCCGGTCGTCATCGTAGAAAACGGCAGCCTGTCCCGGTGCGAGAGCACGCTGAGAGGACTGGAACCGGACCTCCGCCCACCCGCGCTGTGGTGTCACCTGGGCCTCAGCTGCCGGCGCGTGGGAGCGGACCTTCACCTGCGCACTGAATGCGCCCATGGGGATCCGACCGCTCACGTATCGAACGTCCTCCACCGTACATGCGTCCCGCAGCAAACCCTCGTTGGAGGCAACGGTGATTGTGTTGGAAACCGGGTTGATCGACTTGACATACATCGGCGCTCCGCTCGATCGTGCCGACGGCCCCAGCTGTAGACCGGAACGCTGTCCGACGGTGTACATCGCGATGCCCTCGTGCTCACCCACGACCACGCCCGACTCGTCGACGATCGAGCCGGGCACCACCCGATCGGCAAAACGAGCCTTGAGCAGGGTCCGGTAACTGCCCTCCGCGATGAAGCAGATCTCCTGGCTTTCCGGCTTGGCCGCCGTTATCAGCCCCAGCTCCGCGGCCCGCCGGCGAACCTCGGTCTTGGTCCAGCTGCCAAGCGGAAAACGCAGGGCGCCCAGCTCATGCTGGCCGAGTTGGTAGAGCACGTAGGACTGATCCTTGCGTTCGTCGACTGCCTTTTTCAGAATGTAGCCGTCTTCGCCCTCCTCGATGCGGGCATAGTGGCCCGTCGCCAGCGCGTCCGCGCCCAGGGCCAGTGCCTTCTTCAGCAGAAGCCCGAACTTGATCGTCTCGTTGCAGCGAATGCA